>CAUTSU010000098.1:0-2540 GCA_963541105.1 uncultured Alphaproteobacteria bacterium | reverse complement strand
TTATTTTTCACAGCACCCTCCATAATTAAATTCAAATACATATTTCTTATAAAAAAGATTTTTCTCTACTCTACCCCCCCCGCGTCTTGTCAAGGGTTTTCTGCATTATTTTTTTATGTTTAAATGAAAAGTTAATAGATATTGATTGAGATTAATTTTTTATTTTTTCATTGATTTTACTTCTCATAAAAATATAGTCTCATATATACATTAATAATCGTAGGTAAGCATCATAAATTTATTAGAGGAGTGTCTGTGAATATTGTAGATTACATTTTGAATGACTATCATCCATTTGACGATCTGGAATATGTAGATTTAGAAAAATTTCATAAATTTGTATCAAAATATCAAAATAAAATATTTGATCGTATTCCAAATCAACCTGTTATTACCGCAAGTGCAATTGTTGTAAATCCGGAATTTACAAAAATATTAGTAATGCATCATAAGCTTCATAATTTTTATAAACAATTTGGTGGGCATGCAGATGGAGAATCTGATCTTTTAAAGGTTGTAAAAAAAGAACTGAAAGAAGAAGCAGGAGTAGAGGGAGCATTACTTGAAAATACACCATTTGATTTAATCAGATGGAATTTTCCAGAAAGAACAAAAAATAATATTTTTTATCCTGCTCATGATTGTTTCGATATTGCATTTCTTTTTATGTTGGATGAGAAGATAAAATTATCCATAAATACAAAAGAAGTTTTGGATACAAAGTGGATAACACTTAATGAATGGCGCGATTATAATGATCTGCAAAATTCTGTTTATAATGAGAATCCCCAAAATTTAAACTATCAACAAAGAATTTATAAAAAGATAAATTCATTCGCTGATAATTATAAAAAATCGCACTCAGATTCTGTAACAAGTTAGAATAATAACTTTAGCTAGTTAAATAAAATTATGAAAACCTGATGGCTGGAGAACCTGGATTCGAACCAAGATAAACAGAACCAGAATCTGTTGTCCTACCATTAGACGATTCTCCAAAAATACACACCAAGATCTTATGCAAGAAAGCTGTTACAATCAACTATTTTTTGTTGTACTGCATAATTTCATCATGAATAAACTCAAGCTGAATTTCTGCATACTTGAACATATCTTCGCTTTCTTTTCCTTGATGATATTTATATTCTGCAACAACTCTTTTGATTCCAATAGAAATTAAAAACATTGCACAATTTCTGCATGGCGTCATCGTGCAATAACATGTTGCTCCTTTTAAACTTATTCCATTTCTTGCTGCCTGCAGTATTGCATTTTGCTCTGCATGAATTGTTCTCACACAATGTTCTGAAATACTTCCATCATCATGTAACATCTTTTTGAATTGATGACCAATATCATCACAATGTGGAAATCCAGGAGGGGATCCAACATACCCAGTTGTTAAAATTTGATTATCCCTAACAATCACACATGCACTTTTTCCACGATTACACGTTGCACGTTTTGCAAGTGCATGCATTACATCTATAAAATATTCATCCCACGTCGGACGTAAACAATTATTATTTTTGTTATCTATCATATGACTATACTATTTCTTATTTATTTGCTTTTTATAATGTCTCCAAATATCACGATTTTTTTCATGCTCATCTAAGGTTTCTGAAAATACATGTCCACCTTTCCCATTTGCAACAAAATATAAATATTTTGTATTACTTGGATTAAGTGCAGCCCTTATTGATTGTATTCCTGGATTACATATTGCTCCTTTTGGTAATCCATAGTACAAATAAGTATTATACGGGTTTTTTATAAACAAATGATTATTATATAATGCTTTGCCACGCATGTGACCATAACCATCCGTTATTGCATACACAACTGTTGGGTCAACTTGTAATTTCATTTTATTCCTTAATCTATTAATTATCACTGATGAAACAATAGGCTTTTCGGAATCTATACTGGTTTCTTTTTCAATAATTGATGCCAATATTATAGCATCCTTTTTCGTTTTAATTAAATTATTATTGACCGTCCTCTTATTCCATTCGTTATTAATTATTTGTTTCATAGCTTCCTTCATTTTTACAATAATGCTATTGCGTGTAGTATTACGTTCAAAAAAATATGTGCTAGGTATCAAATCTCCATCGTTAATTTTAACAGAAATATTACCAATAAGACGATTGTCATTGTTCAACAGTTCTTTTATTTGCCTAATTGTTAAACCTTCAGGTATCGTGATTGAATATTGAAAATTTATTCCGGAAGTTATTATTTTACGTACAGTCCATAATGATGAATTTGCAGGAATTATATAATCTCCATATTTAACATCATCGCTTAAAAATGTTATTTTCATAAAAAATTTAAATAAAAACTTTGAATAGATAATATTTTCTTTAGATAATAATGAAATTATACTGTTTAAGTTGTCCCCATTCTTTACTTTAAAATAAGTATCTTGTTTTAATTTTGAGTAATAGAAAAACACATATGAAAACAGAAACAAAAAAAGCAACAAGCACAAAACAATATACTTAATAAATTTGTATTCAACAATATATTCTTTT
>CAUTSU010000097.1:0-2554 GCA_963541105.1 uncultured Alphaproteobacteria bacterium | reverse complement strand
ACCTTAAAAAGAGTTTCAAGATGGTCGTTATCAGTTCCATATAATGACGAAATAATTCTTGCAATAGAAGATGCTTTAAGAGGTGCAGAAATAGGAAATATAACAATAAACTGGGCAGATAAAGAATTGTTGTTTTCAGGTGATGTTGTAACAGAAAAAAAAGTTCGTGATATAGTTACAAAATTAAAACAAGAAGATGATTGAATAGCATTTGATATGGATGTATATCGTATATATCCAAAGAATAATAGAGAAATTTTTTGGACAGATTTGCTAAATGCATTTGATGAAGGAACAATTAAAGTATCATTAAAAGGAACAATAGGCAGAGCACTTGCAGTAGGTGGAAATTTGAATAAAAAAAGTTTACATACATTTTTAAATCCTACAAATAATATTGTTGAAGTTGCACAAGGAACTTTTGTTTTACCAAATAGATGGCAAGGTAGATTTGATATAGGGCGTTGTTCAAGAGAAGTTAGATTAGAAACAGATTTATACATAATGGCAGAGCCAATAATCGAAAAACGCCCGAATAAAGTAGATAAAATTGATGTTAAAATTGTGCTTAGGACAACAGCAAAGGGGGACATAGCACAATATCAAGTACCTGTAAGCTTAAGTGAAAATATATTGATAATTGGTATCCCAACAATGTATTTTGTTAAAGAAGATAGAACTGTAATTCCAAACAATACTGAGTTAGTAATACTTTTATCTCCAAGGATTATAACTCTTGTACCACCAGATAAAGGTAATTGATAATGTTCAAAAAAACAGAGTTTTTTATAGCTTTTAGATATTTAAAATCAAAGAAGAAAGAGAGAGCACTATCAATAATTGCCAACTTTTCCTTGATTGGAATAATGCTTGGTGTTGCAGCAATAATTACAGTTATGTCAGTTATGAATGGTTTTCGTGACGAATTGATAAAAAGAATACTTGGAATTAATGGACATGTGAATGTGTATTCATACACTGGGTATTTTATAAAATATTCTGATCAATTAAATGAAATAAAAAAAATAATATCACAAAATAAAATAAATAATTTATCAGTAAAAGGTGTACAACCCGTAATTAGTACGCATGTAATGGCATCTAATCAACAGAGAATAACTGGGGCTTTATTGAAAGGTGTTGATTTTAATATTTTATCAAAAGAAAAAATAGTTAACAAAAAAATAGCTGGAAAAAAATTAGACAACTTTTCCTATGATGAGGTTGCAATTGGGTATTCCATGGCTAGAAAATTATATCTTGGTTTAGGAGATAAAATAACAATTACAGCTCCAATTGGTAAAGTAACGGCATTTGGAACAATGCCAAGTATAAAATCATTTAAGATAGCAGCAATATTTAATGTAGGAATGCATGAATATGATTCATCGTTGATATTTATTCCTTTGAAAGGAATATCTAAATTTCTTGGTAAACAAGATGGTTATGTAGATTTTTTTGAAATATATACAGATAATCCAGATAATGCAAATCAGTTAAAAAAATTATTGTTAAATAAAGGTTCTAATACTTATAGAGTAATGACATGGCAAGAAATAAATGCATCTTTATACGGGGCATTAAAAGTTGAAAGAAATGTAATGTTTTTGATACTTACACTAATTGTACTTGTCGCATCTTTTAACATTGTATCTTCTCTTGTTATTCTTGTTAAGAATAAATCGAAAGATATAGCAATACTCAAAACAATGGGTATGTCAAACAATTCACTTATTCGTATATTTTTTATATCTGGGGCAACACTTGGATCTGTTGGGACATTTATGGGTGTAATTCTTGGAATATTGATATCAAACAACCTAGATTCCATTAAAAGCATTTTAAATTATTTAACAGGAACAGATCTTTTTGCAAAAGAAGTGTACTTCTTATCAAATTTACCATCACGTATTGATTATTATGATGTATTAATTATAACAATAACAGCATTACTTATAACTTTTATTGCAACAATATTTCCAACATATAAAGTTGGTAAAATAGATCCTGTTGAGGCATTAAGGTATGAATAATAAAAATAACTCATTAATTGAACTTGTAAGCATTTCAAAAACTTTTAAAATGGGATCAGACAATATATGTGTTTTGAAAAACACAAATATGGTAGTAAATAAAAAAGAATGTGTTGCACTGATTGGACCATCAGGATCTGGAAAATCAACTTTGTTACATATTGCTGGACTCTTAGACAGTATGGATAATGGAAAGGTTTTTATAAAAGGAAAAGATTGTAGCAAAATTTCAAAACCACAAATAGATAGTATCCATCAAAATGAAATTGGATTCATATACCAAACGAATAATTTATTAAATGATTTTACAGCAATCGAAAATATTATGATTCCGCTTATGATTCGTGGAGTATCAAAAATTAATGCAAGAGCAGAAGCAATAAAAATATTAGAAGAAATGAACTTATCAGATAGAGCATTGCATTATCCAACACAATTATCTGGTGGACAATGTCAGCGTATAGCAATTGCACGTGCAATAGTTACAAAACCTTCTATTTTACTTGCAGATGAACCAACAG
>CAUTSU010000096.1:0-2587 GCA_963541105.1 uncultured Alphaproteobacteria bacterium | reverse complement strand
AATCACAACAACAAGAGTCAAATTTGGAAAATTATGACCTTTTGATAAAATCTGAGTACCAATAATAATATCAATTTCTTTATTTTCAATTGATGATATTGCTTTATCTAATTTATTAGGTGTATTAACCGTATCAGATGACATAACAAAACTATTATACTTAGGAAATCTTAAAGAAATTTCATTGTAAATTCTATCAACCCCTGGTCCACACAACACAAATGATTTTTCTGTATGACAATTTGGACAATTATGTTTAATAGATGTAAAATACCCACAATGATGACATTTTAATATTCCTGTTAAATCTTTTTCATCATTATATTTAATATTATGTGCAACCATTGACGCATCACAATTTGGACAAGTGAACTTATGTCCACATTTTGAACAAAGTAAAATAGGTGCGTAACCACGGCGATTTAAAAAAATCATTACTTGATTACCATCAATTATTTCATTTTCAATTTCTTTTAATACTACAGAAGAAAACCAACTTGGTTCATTGTTTAATTTTATCGGTTTGTTTTCTGATTCTTTCATATCTATCAATTGAACGGTTGGCAATTTAGCTTGAGAAAAACGTTTATTTAATTTAACAATGTTGTATTTTTTTTGTAAAACATTGAAATACGATTCAATTGACGGAGTTGCAGATGCTAAAACAATTGGAATATTTTCAATCTTTGCACGCATAACTGCCATATCTCTGGCATTATATGTTACCCAATCATCCTGTTTATATGATCCATCATGTTCTTCATCAACAGTTATAAATGACAAATTTTTATATGGTAAAAATAATGCTGATCTTGTACCAACAATAATTTTTGAAATACCTTTTGCAATTGATATATAATTTTTTGCACGCACAGATGGGGTTAAACCAGAATGCCATAGTGTTGGAAGAATGCCAAATCTCGATTTGAATTTTTGAAGAAACTGAGCAGTTAAAGATATTTCAGGAAGTAATATTAAAACCTGTTTTGAGTTATCTTTTTGTAAAATATCCGAAACTATTTTAAAATATACTTCAGTCTTTCCAGATCCAGTTATTCCATCAATTAAAGTTACGTTAAAATTATCAATATTTGATATAATTTTTTTATACGCAGTATATTGTTCATCAGATAATTTTATATTTTCAAAAATATACTCACAATTATCATTAAGTAATATTTTATTAGTTTTTTGAGGTCTAAATACTTTTGATTCTGGAATAGATAAAGATAAAACATTTCCAAGTGGATTTATAGTCCAAGTAGACATTTTTTTTAAAAATTGCAACAAATTAGCATTTAATCTTACATCCCTGAAAACCTGATTTATCGGTTTGATTTTAGCTTTCGACAAAGTGGATGTTCCCTTACCAAGAACAACACCTAACATTGTCTTTGTCTTAAGAGATACGGAAACTATATCGCCAATATGGACTCCATTAATATTATCAGGAATAACATAATCATACCCATCATCAATTGCAATTGGGATTAACACATTTACAATATCGCCTGAATTAAATATAGTTGACATAATTATTATTTAATTTCATTAATAATATTCTCTACAAAATTAAAAACATTTGTAAATATTTTATTATTTAGTTCTTTTTGTTCATCTTCTGTGAAATTACTTAGTACATAATCCGCAACTGTTTGTTTTACATCCAATGTTGGACGTCCAACTCCGATACGAATACGGTGATAATTATTTCCTATTTTTTGATCAATGCTTTTCAAACCATTATGTCCCGCATTACTTCCAGAAAATTTACACTTAACCTTTCCAAATGGAAGATCGATATCGTCATGAATTATAATTAAATTACAAGGAGATATTTTATAAAATTTAATCAATGGTAAAACTGCTTCACCTGATAAATTCATAAAAGTTTGTGGCTTTACCAAAATAACATTTTTAGAATTAATATTTATCCTTTTTGTAAATGACTTACATTCGCTTTTAAAGTAATACTCCAGATTTACATTATTTAAAACAAAATCAATAAACAAAAACCCGACATTATGTCTGTTTTTACAATACTTATTACCGGGATTACCCAAACCAACGACCATATACTCCATGCAAAAATCGTATAATTTATTGGGCTTTCTTTCAAGTAAATGTTTATTTGACGATGTATTAAAATTATGATACTATTTTTGTAAAGGTTAGGGAGAGAATTTTAGAAATAAAATAATGTAAAGGTCTTAAATGAAAAAGTTTATATCTTTTGTGTCTGCACTTATGGTTAGCTCCGTAGTTTCTGGATACGTTTATGCTGGTATTTATGTTAGTGGTTCTTTTTCTAATATGATGAATTCGAGTCTTGGATGGGATGGTAATGCAAATTCAGATCAAAAATATTATTTAATTGACTGTAGTAAAGCAGAATATGCAGATTTCTGTACTAGTTCTTCTCCCAAAAAGCTGTTATGGGATGAAAAAAATAAACAGTCAATTGATGTTAAAACAACAAAAAAGACGATGTTCAGCGGAGCAGTTGGTTATTTTGATAAGAAAAAGCCTTTCAGATTTGAGGTTGAATATATGAGTATTACGAATAATTTGAAAAGTGCAGATTACA
>CAUTSU010000095.1:0-2690 GCA_963541105.1 uncultured Alphaproteobacteria bacterium | reverse complement strand
ATTTGGTTGTTCAGGCGTCGGTAATGGTTGTTATATTTTCGGTTATTGTTTCTCTTTTTTTCTTTGGTGTTGATCAGTTTTTTGGTTTTATAATGCAATTATTGTTTAATAATTAATGGGGTTTTGTATGTCGGATACTGTTTTGGAAAATATTGATATAGATTCTGATGTTACTAGTGTATCTTTCGATAATGGGGATAGAAAAGTGGCGGGATCAAAATGGTATGTTTTACAGGTTTATTCTGGATGTGAAAAAGGTGTAATGGATACTTTGAAGGAAAAAATCGTAAAAGAAGGTAAAGAAGATTTATTTGAAAGTATTCTTGTTCCAATGCAAGAAGTGAATAGTGTAAAACGTGGCAAAAAGATAATTGTCGAGAAGAAGTTTTTTCCAAGATATGTTTTAATAAAAATGGTTATGAATGATACAACATGGCACTTGGTGAATGATACCCCGCGTGTTATGGGTTTTTTAGGTTCTAAAATGAAACCTGAGGCAATATCAGATAAAGATGCTGAAGATATGATTAAACGCTTAAGTGATGATTCTGGTATTAGTGCCGTTACTTATGAGGTTGGGGAACAGATAAAAGTGTGTGATGGTCCGTTTGCATCGTTTAATGGTATGGTTGAATTTGTTGATGAAGATAAACAACGTTTACGTGTTTTTGTGTCAATCTTTGGTCGCCCAACACAGGTTGATTTGGATTTTTCTCAAGTAGAAAAAATTTAATTGTGGAAGGGTTTTTTGTCATCCCATACCACAGTAACTTAGAATAAAGGAGTTAAATATGGCAAAAAAAGAAGTTGTAAAAATTGTTAAGTTGCAAGTTCCTGCGGGAGCTGCGAATCCTTCTCCTCCGGTTGGTCCTGCTCTGGGTCAAGCTGGTGTTAATATTATGGATTTTTGTAAACAGTTTAATGATAAAACAAAGGATGTTGAAAAAAACTCTCCGATACCTGTTATTATTTCTGTTTATAAGGATAAATCTTTTTCTTTTGTAACAAAATTACCACCGGTTTCTTATTTAATTAAAAAATCTTCTGGTTTAAAATCTGGATCAAAGGAACCTGGTAAAAGTATTGCTGGGAAAATAAAATTGTCACAGGTAAAAGAAATTGCAAAAATTAAAATGCCTGATTTGAACTGTTATGATGTTGATATGGCTGCTAATATTGTTAAAGGGCAGTGTCGTTCAATGGGAATTGATGTGGTTGAGGGATAGGTTATGACAAAAATTACAAAAAGAATGAAGTTAGTTAAAGAATCTTTTGATTGTTCAAAGTCATATACTATCGATGAAGCTGTTGATATTTTAATCAAAGGATCAAAAGTTAAATTTGATGAAACGATTGATATTGCGATGAACTTGAATGTTGATACAAAACTTGCTGATCAAAATATTCGAGGTGTGCTTTCTTTGCCAAATGGTACTGGTAAAACTTACAAGGTTGCTGTTTTTGCAAAAGCAGATAAACATAAAGAGGCAAAAGATGCTGGGGCTGATTTTGTTGGAGATGATGATTTAATCGCTGTTGTATCAAGTGGAAAAATAGAGTTCGATAAGTGTGTTGCGACTCCTGATATGATGGTATCTTTAGGTAAGGTTGCAAAAATACTTGGACCAAAAGGGTTAATGCCAAATCCTAAATTAGGAACTGTTACACAGAATATTGCTGATACTGTGAAGAAAATTAAAGCGGGTCAGATAGAGTATCGTTGTGAAAAGAATGGTATTATTCATGCTGGTTTAGGAAGGATAAGCTTTGGGCGTGATAAGATTATTCAAAATATTAAGTATTTTATTGATGTTGTTGTTAAAAGTAAACCAGCATCTGTAAAAGGAGTTTTTGTAAAATGTGTAACTTTATCATCAACGATGGGTGTTGGTGTGAAAGTTAATATATAGAATTTGTCCATGACTGTCGGTGCTTTTGCTTAAATCCAAATTGGGACCTACACAGATAAAAGAGTATTATTTATTTTAAATATTTCTTTTGGGCAAAATTATGGAAGGGTTTTTATTTTTACTCTTTCAGGTTTTAATGTATAAGGAGACGAGTGATTAACATGAAAAAACAAGAAAAGCAGATGTTGATTGATTCTTTACATAAAGAATTAAGCAATTCTGAGAGTGTTGTTGTTGCATATTATCGCGGTATGACCGTTTCTCAAATGTCTGAATTGCGGAAAAATGCAAAAGATATTGGGGTTTCAGTTAAGGTTTTCAAAAATACATTGGCAAAACTTGCGTTAAAAGGAACTAAGTTTGAGGGAATATCTGAAAGTCTTAGTGGGCCTACTTTGATTGCGTTTGCTCCAGATGTTGTTTCTCCTTCGAAAGTTATGTATAACTATTCAAAGTCAAATGATAGTTTACAAATTATTGCAGGGGCGACTGTTTCTGAATTGTTGGATGTTAATGGTGTGTTGAAATATGCTATGCTTCCAACCTTGGATGAGGCACGTGCTGGAATTGCTATGTTATTGAAAGCTGCTGCGTCAAAAGTTGCAATGGTATTAGATGCAAAATCTAAAAAATCTTAATTAAAATTTTGTTAAAAAGAAAAGGAAAATAAAATGGCTGATTTGAAAAAAATATTTGATGAACTTTCATCTTTAACAATTACTGAAGCTGCTGAGCTATCAAAAATGTGCGAGGAGGGTTGGGGGGTTTCTGCTGGTCCTG
>CAUTSU010000094.1:0-2767 GCA_963541105.1 uncultured Alphaproteobacteria bacterium | reverse complement strand
TCCAAGAATGTTTTTAGTTTTCTGGCCCTGGTCGGATGTTGCAGTTTCTTTAATGCTTCTGCTTCAATCTGACGTATACGTTCACGAGTAACTGCAAACTGTTTACCAACTTCTTCTAATGTATGATCAGTACTCATTCCAATACCAAAACGCATACGCAAAACTTTTTCCTCACGCGGAGTAAGTGTTGATAAAATACGAGTTGTTATCTCTTTTAAATTTGAATAAATTGTAACATCTAACGGTTTTAATGCATTTTCATCTTCAATGATATCACCCAGGGAACTATCATTATCGTCCCCCATCGGAGATTCTAAGCTGATTGGATTTTTTGTTGTCTTCAAAACTTTGCGAACTTTATCAACAGGTAAATGAATTTTTGCGGCTAACTCCTCTGCGGTTGCTTCTCTGCCTGTTTCATGCATTATTTGACGTGAAATCTTCTTTAACTTATTTATTGTCTCAATCATATGGACCGGAATACGTATTACACGTGCTTGATCAGCAATTGATCTAGTAATTGCTTGACGTATCCACCATGTTGCATAAGTCAAAAATTTATACCCTCTTCTATATTCAAACTTATCAACTGCTTTCATTAAACCTATATTACCTTCTTGGGTTAAATCCAAAAATTGCAACCCTCTTTGTTGATAACGTTTTGCAATCGAAATAACTAAACGCAAATTTGCCTCAATCATTTCATGTTTTGCACGATTTGATTCACGATCACCTTTTAAAACAATATCGTAAACTTCTTTATATTCTGTTACATTCAAACCAATATCTCGGCATGTATCTAATATATCATTACGAATACTCTTCACTTCTTCCTTATGCTTTGATATGAAGTTTTTCCACTTTTTATCACTAATCCTTGATATCTTATCAAGCCATCTTGGGTTTAATTCTTCTCCAGTCCACCTATCCAAAAAATCTTCGCGAGAAATTTTGCAACTTTCAGCTAATCTTAATACTCTTCCTTCTAAAGATAATAAATTACGATGCTTAGACGTTAACATATCTAAAATTTCAGATACACGGGCATCATTTAATTTTATAGTATTCAATAGTGAAACTAATTTTGTTAAATAATCATGATACTTTTTCCCATAGTTAAAAGTATCTTTCGAAGATTTCATTGTATCATCAAAATGTGCAACTTGTAATTTTGATAATTTGGTAAAAATTTTTGATATTTCAGAAAACGTTTCCAATACTATTGGTCGCAAAGCTTCTTCCATACAAGCATTTGAAACAGAAGAACTATCTTCATATTCTGAATCTGAACCTTCATCAACTTCATCAGATTGATCAACTGGATCATCTTCATCAATTTCATCTTTTACAATAGACATATCATCCAAATCTACATCAGCATCTGACATAGAGATATCATCATCTTCTTCAACATCAGGACCAGAATTATACATCAAATCTAAATTAATAACATCACGAAGCTGGATAACATCTTCAAGTAATGCATTATTCCATGATAAAATTAATTTTAAACAAAGTGGACAGCGACAAAGTCCCTCAATTAATAACTTACGACCAGCTTCAATACGTTTTGCAATTGCAATCTCACCATATTTAGTAAGTAAATCAATATTACCCATATTTTTTAAATATGCCCTGAATGGATCGATATTACGACTAAAACTTAAACTTGATACATCAGATACATCTTTATGCGAATTTAAAAATTCACGCAATTTTGGATCATCATTTACTCCTGTATTTTCTTCTAACTCATCATATCCAGTTTCAATAGAAGAAGGCTGTACCCCAGTGTTATCATCATTATTATCAACTTCATCCTCATCTGCAGGAATAAAATCATCATCTTCAATTACAATTTCACTATCATCAACCAATACTGGAATTTCATCATCATCTTCAATCGTCCAGTCCATCTCATGTAATGTAGAAATCACATCATCAAGTTCATCTTGCGAAAGACCGTCTTTCTCCGCAGCAACATAGATATGTTGACGACAAATAATACAAGTAGATCGATACTTTTTAACAAGCTTCTTAACATTACTACTTAATGCATCAATAAACAAACTATTTGCTAGATCATCAGATTTAATTCTATCTGTACTCATTTAAAAAATTCCAATTAACACAAAATTTAAAATAAAAATATTATTCTGATATGCTTTGTTGTTCAGTAACAATATCGGAATCTGGGTTATCACGCTTTAATTTACGATTTCCCATTTCTATTGCCTTATGCAATTGTTCTTCACTGCACAAACCCAAAGCAATAGGGTTGCGAGGTTTAATATTTGCAATATCAGGATGAGTCTTATCACGAATTGAAGAAATAGTATTCTTTGTTGTTCTTAAAATTTTACAAATTTGAGCATCATAAATTTCTGGATGGTTTTTCAAAATCCAAGCTATTGCATCTGGTCTATCTCTACGTTGTGCAAGTGGCGTGTATTTATACTTAATATTTTTACTTTCATCAATAAAACGTTTAACATCTTCATTAATATGCAAATGTTTTTTTGGATCTTGTTCGCATTTTTTTATATCATCTATACTAATCTGTCCATTTTGTACTGGGGAAATTCCAATAACATTACCAGTATCACCGTCTGCAATTGCTTGAACTTCCAGTTCATGCATATCACAAAAACGAGCAATTTGTTCAAAAGTTAAAGTAGTATTTTCAACCAACCATACAGCTGTTGCCCTTGGCATCATAACAGTCATAAAAACCCCCATATACAACAAAAGAATAGACAGACGGATG
>CAUTSU010000093.1:0-2770 GCA_963541105.1 uncultured Alphaproteobacteria bacterium | reverse complement strand
AAATTAAAAAAGAATTAATTTCATCCATTCAACAAGAAAAAAATATTCATAATTTAACATACGAAAAAGTCGATATAATTGGAATCGCTAAGATAGATAATTACTTTTCAATTAAAATTACAATGTTACGTTATGGGTCAATTATAGGATCATATGATTTTGTTCCAGAACATACCGATGATTCCGATGTTAACGATGTGTTAATTGCCTTTATAAAACAATTTTATTCAAATCGTGAAAAAATAAATCTACCAAAAGAAATTTGGATACCAAACGAAACAACCAATAATAATGAGTATTTAGAATTAGAAAAATTTTTTAAATTTAAAATTATTAAACATGAAAGAGGAAATAAAAAAATTGCAGTTAATTCTATATCAGAACAAGCAGAAAAATCACTAGAAACATACAGAATTGAAAAATTTAAAAACTATGATTTTCTAAACAAAATCAAAGAAATATTTCGATTAGACAACGATATCAACAGAATTGATGTTTTTGATAATTCACATTTATTTGGAACAAACAAAGTTGGTGCGATGATTGTATTTACTCGTGAAAATGGATTTGATAAAAAGTTGTACAGAAAATATAACATTACCCAAGATATCGCAGGAGATGATTATAAAATGATGCGTGAAGTGTTAACACGTAGGTATACAAGAGCAATGAAGGATAACACAAAACCAGATTTAATAATCGTTGATGGAGGACGTGGGCAATTATTTATTGCAAATGAAGTAATAATGAAATTGAATACCGATATACCAATTGTTGCAATTGCAAAAGCAGAAAACAGAAGAGCATCAGATGAAACATTTTTTACTCCAAAGCACCATGCGATCAAAATAAGTGATAAAAGTTTATTGTTTTTTATCGAAAGATTACGTGATGAAGTACACAGATTTGTGATAACAACACATAGAAAACAAAGAGCAAAAAATACATTCACTTCAGAACTTGATAATATAGAAGGAATTGGTGGCAAAAAAAAGAAAGCATTATTAGAGTATTTTGGATCAGTCAAAAATATAACAAACAAAACACCCGCAGAAATTAAAAAAGTTAATGGAATTAACTCAAAATTAGCAGATAAAATCTATAAATATTTCCATTAAAAAAAATCAATCTAATTATTGTTTTTCATTTCTCATTAAGGAAAATGCAACCTTACAATAATCGAGTGCAGTAATAACACTTATAAAAGCAGCAAGTATTAATAATGACTGCCCAAGAGTATATATATGTTCATAAATATTTATCGCTGTATAACTTAACTTTCCGAAAGGAAAACCCCAAATTAATATTGCAACACTCAACATTTGTAATGTTGTTTTATACTTTGCTAACTTAGAAACATGAATTTTTTCCCCATATCCAGCAATGTAATCACGAAGACCTGATACAAAAATTTCACGTAAAATAATAACGATTGAAGGTAATATTTCAATCCAACCCAAAAACTTAGTTTGTATCATAGCAATAAGACAAGATGTTATTAATAATTTATCAGCAATGGGATCTAAAAAACGCCCAATATCACTTTGCTGTTTTAACTTACGTGCAAGAAAACCATCAAGATAATCAGTAATAGACATAAAAACAAATACAAAAAATGCATAAGTCGTTGCAATACTTGGATCATTTTTATATTGCATTAACATATAAAAAATAACAGGGATAAACACTATCCTCAAATAGGTTAAAACATTTGGTATTGTCCACATTCATTACACCTTATATATTTTGTGAAATTATTTGCTGCCTTGCACGTTGTGCTTCTATCTTTCTCAAATAATGTTCTGCATCTAATGCAGCAATCGCACCATAACCAGAAGCAACGATTAACTGTCGATATTTATGTGCAACATCACCACAAGCAAATACGCCATCAACACTTGTCATAGAAGTATCAGGTGTACGGATAATATTTCCAACTTCATCTAGATACAGCTTACCTTTTAAAAATAAAGTATTTGGAACTTGACCTATTGCAACAAATACCCCATCTACTTTTACAACAGATTCCTCATTTGATACTTTATGCCGAACATGAACTCCAGTTAATACATTATCTTTAGTTTCAAGACCTTCAACTTGAGATAATGTGTGAACCTTAACATTTTGTAACATATACAAACGCTCTATTAATATAGTTTCAACAGGATTAAATGTTGCATTACGATGAATAATATGAACTTCTTTTGCCATATTTGCTAAATAAAGTGCTTCATATATTGCACTGTTTCCACCACCAACTATTGCAACTGTTTTATCTTTATAAAAAAATCCATCACAGGTCGCACAGTACGACACCCCCTTACCAATATATTGATGTTCATTTGGTAAACCCAAACGTCTTGGGGATGATCCGGTTGCTATAACAACAGCATTACAAAGCAATTCTTCACCATTTTCTAATACAATTTTTCTTATTAAAAAGTCATCAAAATCAACAGACTTTACTATCCCAGGTATGATCTTTGTACCAAATTTTAATGCCTGTTTTTCCATACGATCCATTAATTCAAAACCGGATATAGCATCAGGAAACGCTGGAAAATTCTCAACATCAAGTGAATTAGTTATTTCCCCACCTTTAATTTCACCAGTTACAACTGCAACAGAATAACCAGCTCTAGTCAAGTAAATAGCAGAAGTCCAACCAGCAGGACCAGACCCAATTACTACAACATCATAATCCTTTTTTATTTCATTATCTGGCATATAACATCCTTTTTTGATATATATAAAAATCTAATTCATTTTA
>CAUTSU010000092.1:0-2794 GCA_963541105.1 uncultured Alphaproteobacteria bacterium | reverse complement strand
CGAACACCATTTTCGAAACATACACATTGTTATAAGATAGCTTGCAGAATGTTTTTCCATCTACAACAAGCTCTTTAATCTTCTGCCCTTTCACCAAAGCAGTGTCTACCACCGCCTTATTTGTTGCACGTTCAATAACTCTTATGTGCACAACGTCTAACTCATTGCTCCGTGCAAGTAAGGCATCTATTCCACCTTCGGTTCCAAAGTCGATCACATCTTTATTCACTGAAAGTTTTTCTTTAAAGTCTAAAGCATCACATGCAGATAAAAAGCATGCAACAAACGCCATTAAAGTAAAGGCTACTAATTTAAAATTTTTCATAGTTTCATAATTAAAAGTATATTTACCTGTTTTTTGAGGAGTGGCCCAAATTAATGTCTCGTGAGCATTTGTAAAACGTGTACCACGAAAATTTGGCATAGGATTAGTTTTTACCCATACAATATCATTTAAAATCCAAAAACCTAAATCTTGCAAAATAGAACCAAGTTTAAAAATATTGTGATAAGTGCCAATTACCCACATTGAACCGGTTGGTTTAAGAACACGTTTACACTGGGTTAACCAATTTCTGCTAAATTCTTCATATTCTTTTGAATTATCAAAACTGTCCCACAAATCACGAACCCCACGGGTTGGCGTTTGATCTTCTGGACGGTATAAAGTTTTATTACCAAGTTGAAGATTATAAGGGGAATCAGCAAATACAGCGTCAATGCTTGAGTCTGGAATTTTTTTTATCAATTCCAAACAATCCCCCATAAAAACTTTATTTAAAAACTTATCAACCATAAGATAAGTCTATTTTAACATAAAAAGAGCATTGAATTTTTGTCTGCAAGCATTAAATTTAAAATAAAATACTTGATTTTGATGTTTTTTTAGATTTTTGGGATTATTTTTTATACTTTACTGTAAAGTTATATATTGCTAGACTTTAGCAAGTTATGAGATGCCCATATTGTAACTCAATAGACAGTCAGGTAAAGGATTCAAGACCTGACATTGAAAACGCCGTTATACGAAGACGGCGTGTTTGCAGTGCTTGCGGTGCTAAATTTACAACTGTTGAAAGGGTACAAATGCGTGATTTAATGGTTGTTAAGACAAGTGGAAAAATAGAACCTTTTGACAGAGAAAAATTAAAGCGCAGTATTGTAATTGCATGCTCTAACAGGGATATAGATGATGATCAAATAGAAAAATTAGTAACTTCAATACATCGAAGGGTAGAAACAGAAAATATTGATGATTCTGTATCCAGTGGTACGATTGGGCAAATGGTATCAGATTCATTATTGAATTTGGATCCTATTTCTTTTGTTCGTTTTGTTTCTGTTTATAAAAAATTTTCGAAAATATCAGATTTTAAGAAAATAATAGAACAAATACCAGATACAGAAGCATCAGAATTACAAAACAATTCAGTTAAACCAAAATCAACACTATTTTAAATATTATGAAAAAATTAATAATTATACCTGTTTTATTTGCACTTATTGGAAATTGCTTTGCTTTTGATATAAATGTATTATCAGAAGAAAATGCAGCTATTTATAAAGAAATATTTTCTTTGCAATCTAAAGAAAAAATATTGGACGCCCAAAAAAAAGAGAAAGAACTTACAGATGATATTTTATTAAATGAAGTTTTACTTCAAAGATATACTTCTAAGACTTACAGGACAAAGGGAAAAGAAGTTTCAAATTGGCTTGAAAAATACTCTAATATGCCAGGTGCGGACAGAATGTATAAATTGTCCAAAATAAAAAAAACATCGGCAAGAAGTCCTAAGATCCCACCGATAATTGCTGGTAAATTTTCCGAAAGTCCACAATCAGAAGTATTGATTGAAAAAAAATATTCAAAGGATATCGAGAAAAGAATAAATTTATTTAAGAAGCATTTAAAGAAAGGTAATACCAAAAATGCAAGATCGGTACTAGAAGAAACTTATTTCAGGAAAAAGATGAACGATACCGATTTTGGAAGACTTGCGGGCAGACTTTCTTTTGTGTATTACACAAATGGAGAATTTGAACTATCTAAAAAATGGGGATTTATTGCATCAGATGCAAAGTCTGAATATGGACTTTGGACAATGGGACTTTTGTATTATAAAGAAGAAAAGTATAGTGAAAGTCAAAAATATTTTGCGGATATTTTAAATTTAAAACACATAAATAATGCCAGAAAGCTCGAGGCTGCTTTTTGGGCAGGAAAAGCTGCGGATATGGCCGGTAATCACAGAACTGCAAAAAAGTTTTGGAAAATATCTGCTAAACAACCTATGACTTTTTATGGCGCTCTTTCTATTGCAATGTTGGGTGATACGCCAAGTTATGAGTTTTTTGAACAAGATTTAAGAGAAAAGGATATTGAAGTTATTAAGCCTTTCAAGTATGGGAAAAGGGGACTTGCTTTACTTCAAATTGGTGAAAATGCTAAAGCAGAGAATTATTTAAAACTTTTAATTACAGAAAGTGCAACTGATAAGCTGTTGCACGCTGTGCACGCAGTTGCGACAAGCTATAAATTATCGAATCTTGCATTACATGTTGCAGGGGTTATAAAAGAAAGAGGAATTTTAGAAATAGATAATGATATTGTTTATTCTGCTCAATATCCTCTTCCGTATTGGGAACCTCTTGGTGGGTGGTCAATAGACAGGGCACTGCTTTTTGCAATAATTAAACAAGAAAGTTCTTTTAAAAGAAATGCAAAGTCGGTTGCGGGTGCAAATGGCTTAATGCAATTAATGCCTAAAACTGCAAAATTAGTTGCAAGACA
>CAUTSU010000091.1:0-2797 GCA_963541105.1 uncultured Alphaproteobacteria bacterium | reverse complement strand
ATGTTTGGTATAACGATGGTACAAAGATAAACAGATATTATTTTACAAATGAAATTGGAAATAGAATTACATCTAATGTGTTGAACGGTACACATGTACATACAGTAACATATGATGGATCATTATTTAAACTTTACATTGATGATGAACTTATCGGTAGTGTAGAAGCAAAATTATCTTTAAAACCAATTAACAGTCAATTTTATTTATATGACTCAATGATTTGTGGAGAATATTATTGTTTGTGCGTGTGGAATAACTATGTATTATCAGAATCAGATATAAGAACTAATTCAAAATTACTTAAAGAAAAATATATAACAAATGGATAAAAAATTCGTAACATTACACAAAGATAATGCAGAAATATTCTTAAAACCAGGTAATTTTAAAAATCTATATCTTGGGAACTTAGTGCTTGGTAATATAGATATGTCTAGTTCTGCAATCATACAAGATAATAATTGTGTGAGTATGGGAGATGTAGCTGTTGTGCCATATAAAGGTGCGACAGTTCATTTCAATTTACCACCTTACATATAGTGCAGAATGTTTCATAATACGGAAGTGGATTTAAATGATACTATTCATAGATCTACATGTTGTGTGACTGTAGATAATAATTTAGTCGACGGTACGAAATATAAATTTAAAACCATTTCTAATGGTGATGAATATGATGTAAATCAATATAGAGTACAATTTATAAAAACTGACGGTTCTAGTATAAGTGTGGACGAAATTGAAGATGCGATTGACACTGGAGATATAAACATCATATATGAGTCACATGACAATGGTATAATTGACGATTGTCAACCAATTGCAAGTAGCATTGCTGCATGTATGAGTAAAACATTTCCGGAGACAAAGTCATCTCAGGATAAAAATCTTGCAAATTATATCGGAAACATTCCTACATTTGTACATTTGTCTGATATACATGGAGATTGTATAAGATATGAAAGGGCCTTATAGTTTGCAAAACATTATGGAGTAGATGGTGTAATTTATAGTGGCGATGCGGTTTGTTCTGTAGGACACGACGGAATTGGGTTTGTTACCGACGGTGCAAAAAAGTATGATGTAAAAGTGATGCCTTGTGTCGGTAACCACGATGCATATGAATATACACAACAGCAATTTTATAAGAATTGTACAGAACTACTTTCTAATATATTTAATTATCCGAAAACTGGAAAACCTTATTTTTATGTAGATCTCCCTTGTAAAATTAGAGTAATATCATTAGAT
This sequence comes from uncultured Alphaproteobacteria bacterium, assembly GCA_963541105.1. Lineage (GTDB taxonomy): Bacteria > Pseudomonadota > Alphaproteobacteria > Rs-D84 > CASDRH01 > CAUTVF01. The sequence goes on along the minus strand of CAUTSU010000091.1, from coordinate 1,543 downwards.
TATAATTTTACAAACGACTTCTCATATATAAACATTGCAAATTATGGTAGAGAACAAAAGGAATGGTTTGTGGATACTTTAAAGAGCACTCCAGCTGGATACGGTGTTATAGTAAATACTCATTTCTTGTACACTAAGATTAATAAAGTAGGAGAAGGTAAATTCTTCGATGATATTGCTGGTACAAATCCAACAACTACTCATGTAAACACAACTGGAATGCTCAAAATAATAGACGCGTTTAAAAATAAAAGAACTGAATCTATATAGTGGCAAGATTTTAGTGGAACAGATACTGTAAATGCTGATTTTACCGCATTGCCAAATGGAGTAGAATTTATTTGCTGGTGTACAGGTCATACGCATACTGATCATATTGGATATATAGATGGGTATGATGGATCTACAAATAAAAAACAGATAAACATGTCTATTTCTTGTGGTACATTAGCGTCAGCACCGGCAAGAACCAGAAATGGCAAAGATAGAACACAAGACCAATTTAATTTAATTGGGATAGACAGAGACAAAAAAATAATAAAGATCGTACGAATAGGTGCAAGCATGAACGCTGACTTTAAAAATAATGATTATATGACTATTTCGTACGAATAATCATTATAAACATGTTTGATATACGCGGAAATAAAATATTACTCAATACTGATGATTTGGCAATACCTCCATTTAAAAATTATTATAATGAAGCAAAAGACAAATCATTAGCGTTGAAGGAAATAGAATACATTGTTTGGCTATATAAATGGAACACTCCATATGAAGCATATCCAGAAAACAAAAGAGCTTCTATAGTAGGCAAAGATGTATTTAATGATGAAAATTATAAACCCACTGAAAAAGTAAAAGAATTAATAAAAAGATTTCAGGAGTTTCAGTAGACCCCTGGGACAAGATTACTACAATCATCTAGATCTGCTGCAGAAGCATTAATTGAAATGTTAAATCAGTATTCTGGAAATAACATGGACATAGATACCGCTGTGAAAATCACACGAATACTCAAAGATGTCAGTGGTGTGGTAAAGTCATTAGATGTAGCATTAAAACAAGCTAAAGCAGAGTAGATGGATTCTGGCAAAATTAAAGGTGGAGGTATTATAGGGCTGTACGAAACAGTCAAGTAAAATATTACATAATAATGGTTGACTTTAATTAGAAAATAATCAAAACTGATAAATTCAGACAAGCCGCTATCTTTTTTAAAAAACATGGCAAATATACATTAGCTCCTCCTGGAACAACAGATTATGTAAATTATTGGGAAAGAGAAACGAAAAGATGTCTAGATGGATATACTTCTGAGGATGGTGATTATATAACTGGATATTTCTATTTTTATCTTAATTACAGTCCGATAATGAAGTTGACACAAGTTGAATATACTGATCATCTTGGACACAGACGAATACGAAGAGAACGAACGTTCGATTTCCCTATGTTTTGGAGTTATGATAAATCATATTATGATGCTGTATAGGAAGCAGAAGAAGCTGGTAAGCATCTTGCAGTATTAAAATCTCGT
>CAUTSU010000090.1:0-2797 GCA_963541105.1 uncultured Alphaproteobacteria bacterium | reverse complement strand
AATTGATACACAAACAAAAGATCTAATTCAAGTACTTGATATTTTTTCAGCAAAATCAAAAGATGTGATGGCGCAAGAAGATCTAATTTCAAAGTTATATATAAAATTGAATGATTTATCAAAAAAAACTGGGGAAAATTTACAATTAATTAAATCATTATCAGAGGAAGTTAATAGCAAATCTAATATAATTGACAAGGCAGGAGATAAAAGTGTAGAAGCTATAAATAAGATTTCTGGATCTATTGATTTAAATCTTGATAAATTCATAGGAGCAATTACACAGATTAATGCATCAACAAAAAATTACAATGAAATTATGATCAACACATCTCAAAATATAAGTAATGCAATTAATAGTATTGATTCTTTAAATAATAAAACAAAACAAGTATCAGAAAATGCCGAGAATATGAATATTATCATTAAAAAACAATCATCGGATTTAGCAGATATTGTAAATGTAGTATCAACACAAACAAGGCTTGGAGAAGCATCATTAAAACACCAAGCCAATGTACTATCAGAAACAGCACAAGCATTATTATTAAAAATGGATGATATTGGGAAAAAGATTTCAATAACAATTGGCAATATACTTGCATTATCTGAAAAAATATCTGGTTCGTTTTCTGGACTACATAAAAGTGTTATCAATAATGCAAATGATATGTTTGACACAATTAAAAAGAATTTTAATGAAACTGGAGGATCATTTGAAAAATTTAAAAATATTTCAAGTGATATATCACTTAAAATTTCTGATGTTAATTCAAGTGTTAATTCTTCTGTCAATGAATTAAAACAAAACTTTGCGGCATTAAACATATTAGTAGAAAAATTAAAGTCATCGTCTGGTTTAGATCTGAATAATATGTTAAAAAACAGAAATAGTGAGCTTGATCAAATTATAAATAATATGGACAAAAAGTTTAATATTATATCTGCAAAAGTTAAAGATCAGTTAAACAATAACGTTGATATTAACAAAACTATACCAATAAAACCGATCGCAGAAGCAATAAATGATATAGGTATTATTACGAATAAATTATCAGAAATATCAATTGATATTGATCGTATATTTTCAAATGATATTCAATCAGAATTATGGGATAAATATTATAATGGAAATAGAACTGTATTTATAAAATTTTTACTGAAGGAGTTATCTGCTGTAAATCGTAGTAATTTACAAAAAATGTATCAAGATGATAGTGTGTTTCATTCATCAGTAGATAAGTTTTTAAAAGAATTTGATACTATCTTATTAAATAGTATGTCTGTTGAAAAAAGTAAAATACTCACAAGCATTATAATGGATAGTAATATTGGAAAAATTTATACTTTGCTTAAGAATATTTTAAAATCCTAATATTATCTGTGAAATAATTTATCCATATCAGAAGTTTTGATTTTTACATATGTTGGACGCCCATGATTGCAATGATCTGCATTTTCAGTTTGCTCTATTTCTCGAAGTAAAGCATTCATTTCATCGATTGTTAAACTTTTACCAGATCTAATTGATATATGACAAGCATAAGTTTTTATTATATAATTTAACTTATCTTCAAAAGATTTTGACTTTTCAATTATTTTTATTTCATCAACAATTTGATGAATAACCCCATTTAAATCCAGCTTTTTACATATTGTAGGGATTTCTCTAATAACAATTCGATCATCTGCAAATTTATCAAAAATTAAACCTAACTTTACAAAATCATTTTTATGTTCCATTAATAAATCAATATCTGTTTTATTTAAAACAACAATTTCTGGCAATAACAACAATTGTGTCAAGATTCCATTTTCTGCCAATTGTTTTTTAAATTTTTCATATAATATTCGTTCATGACTTGCATGAATATCAACAAGTATTAATCCATCAGGAACGGTCGCCAATAAATATTTATTATCAATTTGTAATATTGCTGCACCTAAAGGATAATTATTTAATACATACTTATCTGGCTTAGAAATAATAGGTATATTTTCTTCAAATTTGTAATCAAAAGAAAAATTATTTGAATTCTCCGCAATTGTATAAGTGCTTTGATTTAATTTAAATTTTTCATTCAAATTAACATTTTGATAATTTTGTGTAAAAGACTCTATTCCTATCACTGTGGGATTTACATCAATACTTTTGATCGCGTTTTTTATTGTACTTATTATAATTCCGCGTATTACATTTGCTTCCCTAAACCTTATTTCATATTTGCATGGATGAACATTTACATCAATTGCATTATTATCGATATCTATAAAAAAAGCACATAGAGGAAACATATGTTTTTCCATATCATCCATATATGCAATACGCAATGCTGTATTTATCAACTTGTCTTTTAATGGACGATTATTAACAAAACAATACTGATACAATGATGTCGATTTATTATATGATGGTTTTGAAATATATCCATGCAGTTTTATGGTGTAATACGGTAAATTAATCACCCTATCTATCTCAATTATTTTATCCAGTGTAAAGTCTTTACCAAATACTTGCTGACATCTATCAAATAGCTTATTGATACTATCTTTATTCACAGAAAAATTAACAGTATTATTAAAGTTAAAAGCAATATCTGGACGGGATAATGCCAAACTTTGAATTACAGATAAAATATTTGAATTTTCATTTGCAACTGACTTTAAAAATTTTAATCGAGCAGGTATTTTAAAGAATATATCTGTTACCTCAACTTTTGTACCTTTTGGAAGAGCTGCTGGTTTTATTTCATCATCTGTTATCTGCCAACAATCATTTCCATCATTTGAAGTAATA
>CAUTSU010000089.1:0-2819 GCA_963541105.1 uncultured Alphaproteobacteria bacterium | reverse complement strand
CCTGTCACGCAGAAGGTCACGGGTTCGAACCCCGCCACTCCCGCCATATGTTATCTTTTTATAAAGAAGCATAAATTTAACTTAGATGAAGGAGTCTAATATGTATAGGAATAAATTATCTTTGTTAACAATTGCTGCTTTAGTCGCCGTAACTGGATCGGCTAGTGCTGCTACAATTAAAAAGTATGCGAAATTTGGAGCATCTTTTAATAATGCTCATGTTAAAGATAAAAATCAGGATGTTTTAGTAGATAATGTTCTTGGTTTAAATATAGGATATGGATTATCTTTCGGTAATGGATTAAGATTGGATGTAGAATATACTGAAAACTTTCCAGCCAAAAAAGCAGAAAAAGATTCCAATGAAATAGAAAAAATGGAGTTTTCAACAAAAACATTAATGTTGAATGGGTATCATGAATACGTTACAGGTACGAAGTTGAATCCTTATACGACATTTGGTATTGGGGAATCGCGTGCCAAAATATTTGCTAAAGAAATTGATTATTATGCAAATACTGTAAATGTCTTTAAAAAAGTACATAGTGGATTTGCTTATCAAGCAGGCTTGGGGATAGCATATTCAATTAGTGATAAAATAAGTATCGATACTGGATACAGATATGTTAAGTATGGCAACCTTAAAAATAAAAAGGCTGATATTAATTTAAAAAGCCATTCTAATGTCTTCTTAGTATCTGGAAGATACAGTTTTTAATTTTTATTAAGAACGAATATAAGGCAGGGATTAGATTCTTCTGCCTTTTTTAATTATATTTATTTAGGTTTATTTATGAATAATGAGTTTTCAACTGGGTGTGATATTGAACAAATTGATCGTTTTACAAAAAATATAGATAACAATATTTTTTGGAAAAAAATTTTTACACAAAAAGAGATTGAATATTGTAGATCACAACCAAAACCAGAAGAACATTTTGCAGCCCGCTTTTGTGCAAAAGAAGCAGTTATTAAATCTTTAACAGAATTTGATATTACAAATATTTTTTATAAAGATATTGAAGTGATAAATGAAAAATCTGGACAGCCAATTGTTAGAATTTTAAAACAAATAGATAAAAATATAAAAATTAAAATTAGTCTATCTCACTCAAGAAACAACGCAATTGCAACCGCGATATCTTATAAAAATTCTTAACAGAATCCACGAATTAAGTTTGATTTTGTAATGACTATATCTTGAAATTTACCAGATTTTATGGATTGAAAAATATCATAAACAGATTCTTGTGAATATTTTTTTAAACAAAAATCTAATCGTAAGTTACATTCTTTAATTGATTTAATATTTTCAATTATACAATATGTTTTTTTACCAAAAACATAATTAACATTATCTTTTATAATCACATCATCATTTAATTTTGTTCTATTATCATGTTCCGATGGATTATCAGATATAAATAAAGGAATATCAGCATAAACAATTAAATCAACTTTATTTTGATATACATCCAAAATACTATTGATATTTTGTAAGTTATCTTCTGGAGATATGGTTACTCTATTCGCACCCTTTTCAAATAAAAATTGAATTGAAAAATCATTCATTGAATATAAATAAAAATCACAAATAAAGTCAGTGATATTAAACATCTTTATTAATTGGAATCCATAGATATTGGCAATAGAAAACTTTGTAACACCTAAATCTATAAATTTTCTGATCCTTGATTTTATATTTATATTACTTTTATCTCTGTAAATAATTGGTAAAGATATACGAATTTTTTCTGTCGGTATATTTAGTTTAGTTATATCACAATTTACATCCAGTATGAATTCAAAAATTTCATCAATATCACTTTGTGAAAATTTTTTTAAATAACCTATATCATCAACTTTAATTATATATCTTGGTAATATATCTGTTTGTTGTATATTTTCCATTTTTCTTAATCTTTCTATTTCAATTTCAGAAAAATTTTTACAACTTAAATCATAATCATTTAATTTTTTAACAAAATCTCTACGTAGACTATTCAAAACTGAAATAGGTGCAAAATATCTGGGATTTCTATAATCAACCTCACCTAAATTATAATTACTATCCCCTATTTTTGATAATGAATTAATGACTCCTTGCTTCATAGTGTCAAAATTGTTGGATTTAGTAAATGTTCCATTAACAAAAGAACTAATATTAATGTCTTTCCAAGAAATTTTTATATATTCATCTGTCATTTCAAAGATTACATCAATTTTAGGTTTGATAATCTGTTTTTTTAATAAATTTAGATTAATAGGATATAATGATTTAACTTTATTAGATGATGAACAATAAATTGCATCTCCTTTTTTGATATTTGGATATTTATCAGGTAATTTTAATTCAACAATATCCACAGATTTTGAGGTAAATGTAAATTTATTATTGATAAACATTTTATCAACTGAAAACCCAAATGGTTTTTCTTGTTTTTCAAAAGTTATTAAAATTCCATCATGTTTTTCAATTGATTCTGTTGTTTTAAATTTAATCTTATTATTTTTAATTTGTTCAACATGACCAATTAATACACCACGAGGACCACAAAAATATTTGTCAATAACATCAGTGTTTTTTCCATTAAAATGTAAATCTGTATATGGTCTTGCAAAAATTTTTTGAATATTTTTTAAACAATCATCAGTATTTTTATTATTTAATATCCTGTGATAATAATCAGCTGTTGCCGCAACATACAAAGGACTTTTCTTTCTACCTTCTATTTTAAGGGATGCAACACCAATATCTTTTAATTTTAAAATATAATTACTTAGTGATAAATCTTTCATAGAATATGGATGTATATTGC
>CAUTSU010000088.1:0-2863 GCA_963541105.1 uncultured Alphaproteobacteria bacterium | reverse complement strand
TTGTTCCTTTATTATCTAAACTATCAATTGCAGATTGCAGAGCAGAAGATAATTTTTTATTTTCAATGAATTTTTTACGCTTATCTGCTAAGTCAGATTCTTCACCAGGAATTGGATTTAGTTTTGTTAATTCATCAAGATTATATTTAATATATTCTTCATTATCTTTTGCTTTTTGTATAGATATTTCAAGATTTTTTCGCTGTTTTTCTAAATTTTTCCAGTTATTAAATAATAACTCACAATTCTTAGTATCAGGTACCAGGTCACCAAACTCATCAAGTATTCTAATATGGTTTGCCGGATTCATTAAACCTTGATTATCAAATTGTCCGTGAATTTCAACCAATAATTCTCCAATGTTTTTTAAAACTGATACTGATACAGGAATATCATTAATATATGATCTATTTTTACCATCTGATGAAATAACGCGTCTAAAAATTAACTCACAATCCTTTCTATCATAGGGTATTGAATGTTCATCCAATAACTCTATAAGATTATCAATTATATCAATTCTAAAAACTGCAGTAACACTTGCAAAACTTTCTCCATTTCTTATTACTGATTGTGAACATTTTCCACCAAGTGCTATACTCAGCGCGTTTAATAAAATAGATTTTCCTGCTCCTGTTTCACCAGTAAAAACAGAAAGTTTATGTCCAAAAAAAATATTCAAATTTTTAATTAAAACAATATTTTGAATTGATAAACTTGTTAACATATTGAATTATTTTTTATTCTCTATTTTTAATGAAGATAAATACTTATCAACCAAATCTAATATATCAATAGAACTTTGAGTAAACGCAATAGTATCATTATCTTTTAAAAAATCATCCATACCACCTGGAGTTATTTCTATATATTTTTTTCCAAATAAGCTATTTGACAGAATAGAAACCGATGTATCAGTAGGGAGCTTATAATTTCTGTAAATATTCATTGTGACTATCGGCACCAATTGTTTATTTAAATATATATTTGATATATACCCAACCTTATGTCCAGAGATAGTAACAATACCACCTTTTGATAGACCAGACACATCACTAAAAACAGCCTGTATTTTATATGTTGGTAAAGCATCTTTATTTCTTTTAAACAAATAACTAACAGAAAAAATAAAAATAATAGAAACAACAGTTACTAACAACCTACTATAAGATTCAGATTTAAAAAATATCATTTTCTACTTTCGCACAAACAATAATTACTTTTTATAAAATTCAGTAATATAACTCTCTATATTATCTATATTGATCCTTACTTGTTGCGTTGTATCTCTATCACGAACAGTAACAGTGTTAGGTGATTTTTCAATTGTTTCAAAATCAACAGTAATGCACATCGGTGTTCCAATCTCATCATTTCTACGGTACGCTTTTCCAATATTACCAGTATTTTCATAAACAACACGCCCCAAACCCAAACTCAATAAATTATCTTTGATTTTATGAGCTTTCGATACTATATCTGTATTGTTTTTTGCAAGCGGCACAACAGCAACCTTAACAGGAGATAGGTGCTTATTTAATTTCATTACAATTCTACTCTCTCCATTTGGTAATGATTCTTCTGTGTAAGCCTCTGACAAGAATGCTATCATTGCACGATCAACACCCATAGCAGTCTCGATAACAAATGGCAAAAACTCTTCACCAGTAGTTAAATCACGATACGACATCTTTTCATTACTATCAATGTTATGTTTAACTTTCGCATGTATTTTAAATTGATCTTGTGACTTGGTATGAGATCCCAAATCATAATCTTGTCTATTATGAATTCCTTCCACTTCATCATATCCCCATGGAAATTTATATTCGATATCAACCGCCGCTTTAGCGTAATGAGATAAAGTATCATGTGGATGTATTTGTAAATTCCCTTTATCTATACCATTTTTAATCCACCAATTTAACCTGATATTTTTCCATTCTTCAAACCACTTCATATCTTCATCTGGATTGATAAAAAACTGCATCTCTGCTTGTTCAAATTCACGTTGGCGAAATAAAAAATTACGTGGAGTAATCTCATTTCTAAATGATTTTCCATGTTGAGCAATACCAAACGGAAGTTTCCTTGATGTAGAATTCAAAACATTTTTAAAATTCAAATATGTACCCTGTGCCGTCTCTGCCCTTAAATATGCAAAATTTTCATTATCTTCAACAGGTCCTATATTAGTCTTCATCATTAATAAAAAATTTCTTGGTTCAGTCAAATCCCGTGATCCACAATAATCACAACAATTTTGATCTTTCATCTTATCCTGACGCATACGTGAATGACATTTCTTACATTCAACCAAAGGATCCGAAAAGTTATCCTCATGCCCGGAATATTTCCAAATTAAACGATTTGATAAAAGAGATGTCTCAAGTCCTTCAATATCATCTCGTTCATAAACCATTGATCTCCACCAGCTGGATCTAATATTTTTTTTAAGTTCTATCCCTAAAGGTCCCATATCATATGTTCCCTTTAAACCACCATATATTTCAGAACCCTGAAAAACAAATCCTCTTTTTTTGCAAAAAGCTACTAAATCATCCATACTCTTTAATGTCATTTTCTACTTTCTTAATACACAGAACCAAATGGCGACCCTAAGAGGAATTGAACCTCTATCTAATCCTTAGGAGGGACTTGTTCTATCCATTTGAACTATAAGGTCATTAAATTAACTTTTAAATAACTTATCATTATTGTACTTATTGGCATAATATAAGTCAATAAATCTCATTAATACTTGTTTTATGCTTATAAATTGATATAATTGAGTAATAAGTTTTTGAAAGGTTCTAACATGAAGAAATTATTATGTTTTTTTACAATTATTGTTTCTTTTTGT
>CAUTSU010000087.1:0-2873 GCA_963541105.1 uncultured Alphaproteobacteria bacterium | reverse complement strand
TTTAAATATTTATTTGTATGATTTCGATGGAACAATAGTCAAAGGAGATACTGGGGTCAAATTTTTCTGGTGGTGGAGTAAAGATCACCCTTTGTCAATTTTTTGGGTTCCTTGTTTTGCCGTTGTATTGTTTCTATATAAGCTTAAATTAGTTTCACACAAACAATTAAAGGAATATTTTTTTAAATTTCTTCCTAAGGATCGAAAAATAGCAGATAAAAGTATTAAAAATTTTTGGGATTTATCAAATAAACGTCAGTTAAATAAAAAAGTAATAAGAATGCTTAAAAAAGATTACACAGATAAAAATGGAATAGTTATTTGTATTTCTGGTAGTCCAGATTTTTTTATAAAACCTGCTGTTAAAAATTTACCAGTTGATGTTTTAATTTGTACAAACATGAAAAAAAATAATTACAGAAAAATCAGCGGGGCAAATTGTAATGGAGAAGAAAAAGTAAAAAGGTTATCGAAATGGTTAAAACAAAATAAGATTAATAAATATAATTTTATTAAAACTGTGTCAGATTCACAAAAAGATTTGCCAATTTATAAACTCGCAAAAAAATGGTATGCTGTTGATAGATATGGAAATGTAAAATTGGGATTCCCAAAAAAGGCAGGTACATTTTATTGGAGATAAAAAAATTTATATTTGATGATTAAAAACTCCTTAAATAGGAGTTTTTGTTTTTGATAAAAATATTTAAAATTCAATTTCACTTTGATATGACATAAAGTATCCCTTTTATACACAACATCCTTCTACAGAATTATAATGAGGTATTGTAACACTCAAAATAAGGAAAAAGCAAAACAAACAAAAATATCTTTATAAAAAACCCCTTAAACAAAGGGGTTTTTTAAATATCGAATGGAATTTAAAAACCGATAATTTGTTTTTCTTTCCATTGTCTTTTTCGTTCACGACGAACTGCTTCATTTTTACGACGCTTATTCATTTCGGCAGGTTTTGTAAATCTTTGCCTTTCTTTAACTTCTTTAAATAAGCCTTCTTTTTGTCCTTTTTTCTTAACAATACGTAAAGCCTGTTCTACATTATTATCATTTACGATAACTTTAACCAAATTTTTCACCCCCTTTAAGGTTTAAAACAATTTATCAAAGATACTATTACCAATAAGATATTTCAAGATTTTTATACTAAAAGTTATAATTTTTTAATTTATCTGTCAGATATTTAATCATATATTCTCTATACAAAATACCAAATTTTTCACCTGTAAAATTTGAAAGACTATTTTGATATTTTTCTGGTAAATCTTTTAGAGTAATATTTTTCATAATATCAAAAACAATTAATATATTTTTTAATATATCTTCTAATAATTCAATATCACTAACTATATTCTCACCCATCCAATCTGCTTTAAAGCATAAAATATAATTTTGTAATAATTGCCTATCTTTAAAGTTATAAGATAATAATTTAATTAAATCATACTTTGTACTGATATTCATTTTATTAAAAAGTGCCAATTGCATATGAAATCTGCAAAAAGTAGTTGCAAATATTCTATATTTCGATGGAATTTTTAACCTTTTACATAAAGTATTAATTAAATGTACTCCATTAATGTCATGATTATGATGTTTTGGTAATAACTCTTTTGGGGTGAGACCTTTTCCAATGTCATGGCATAATACAGCAAACTTAACAATATCAGATTCAAATTGAACCCTAGATAGGGCAATCATTGTATGTTTAAAAGTATTTTTTGATGGATGATATATTGGATTCTCAGAAGCCAAAGTTAATTGATATATTTCTGGAAATAATATTTTCAATGCACCAATTTTATTCAATAGCTCAAAATATATTTTACTATCATATCCATTATTCAATGCTCTTTTAGTTTCTTTCCAAACCCTCTCTGGTGTTAGATTATTTAGCATTCCATCTTTAACCATTCCTTTTAACAATAATTCTGTTTCAGGAGCTATACTGAAATTTAATTGTGCAGACAGTCTGCATGCCCGGAGTACCCGTATTGGATCTGTAATAAAAGTATCTTTATTAATATGTCTTATGATTTTATGATTTAAATCATCAACTCCATTTACACAGTCTATTACTTTGTTGTTTTCATCAATTGCAATTGCATTTATTGTAAAATCACGTCTTTTAACAGAATCCGATATTGTTGTATTTAAATTTGGAACAAATTTATACACATTTTGATTATCGCATTCAACTAACTCAATTCTACCAATTGAATATTCTTGTTTTGTAACTGGATGTATGAAAACTGGAAATTCACTACCTACTTGAATAAAACCCATATTCAACATGTCATCTACTGATGCACCGATTACTTCCCAATCTATATCAGACGGAGTTAATCCAAGTAAACTATCCCGAACACAACCACCTACTTTATAAAACTTAATCATATATATAAAATATTACATACAAAAAATAATAACAATTAAAAATCAGATCGTTATAATATTGACAACACACTAATGAAATATAGAATATACAAAGCGTTAAAGTAAACTTTGAAAGTAAGTTATGAAATATTTAGTATTAGTTTTTTCAATCTTTATTACTTCTTGTGCATCTATCGTAGATAGTAGTACAGACTTCATTAATATTGCAGCAAATGATGGATCAAATGTTAAAGCAACCATAACATCAAAAGCAGGAGCCCAAACAGTACATCTTCCAACCCTGATAACTGTGTCAAAATCTTGCAGAGATATAACCGTTGAAGTCATTGAAGATAATAAAATTCAACAGTCATCTTATGATATTGTCTATCACGCTAATCCTTGGGTTTACGCTAACTTACTTATCCCTGGATTTGGAATATTAGGTATTGTAATAGATGGTCTAACAGGAAAAGCAT
>CAUTSU010000086.1:0-2874 GCA_963541105.1 uncultured Alphaproteobacteria bacterium | reverse complement strand
TGGAAAACTTGTTTCTGTATATGTTAAATCAACATCTAGTATGCCAATGCCTGAAGCTTTAATGATGAAATCAAACTTTGTAGGAAGTGATGAAATGGTAGATAGTGATTCATCTTCTATTATTCAACAATCTGGGTATGATATGAATGTGATTGTACATGCAAGATTTGAAATAAGATAATTAACATTTATTTTAAATCCGTAAAAGCACCTCTTAAAGAGGTGTTTTTTATCATATAATTTAAATTACGATAATTCTAATTAAATACTCCCTTGATTTTAAATTATCCGTGCTTAGAATTAAGCTATGAGTACTGTCAAATTATTATGAAGTTTTTAGACCAAGCAAAAATATATATAAAAGCAGGTAACGGTGGAAATGGATGTGTTTCATTTCGACGTGAAAAATTTATTCCTTTTGGAGGTCCCAATGGTGGTGATGGGGGAAAAGGTGGAAATATAGTTTTTAAAGCAGTTAAAAACTTAAATACTTTAATTGATTTCAGATACACTCAACATTTTGTTGCACAGAATGGAGAGCATGGAATGGGAAGTGATTGTTATGGAAAATATGGAGAAGATTTAATAATTAAAGTACCCGTTGGAACACAAATTTTATCAGATGATAAAAAAACAATTTTAAAAGATATGACAACAGTCGATGAAGAATTCATTGCTTTAAAAGGTGGAAATGGCGGATGGGGGAATATTCATTTTAAAAGTTCAACAAATCAAGCACCAAGACAAGCAAATGATGGACAAATTGGACCAGAAATGTGGGTATGGTTACGATTAAAGTTAATTGCTGATGCTGGATTTGTTGGTTTTCCAAATGCTGGCAAATCCACCCTTCTTTCTGTTATGACATCTGCAAAACCTAAAATTGCAAATTATGCGTTTACAACGCTACATCCAGGATTGGGAGTGTGCAAATATAAAGATCATGAATTTGTTTTGGCTGATTTACCAGGTTTAATTGAAAATGCATCAAATGGGGTTGGATTGGGGGATAGATTTCTTGGACATACTGAACGTTGTAAAGTATTGATCCACGTAATAGATGGAACAACTGATGATATAGTAAAATCATATGATACAATCAGAAAAGAGCTTGAAAACTATAATAATGTTTTTGGTGGAGTATCTTTAAAAGATAAATCAGAAATTATAGTAATAAATAAATATGACATTATCGAAGATAAAAAAATATTAACAAAACAAATTAATAAATTGCAAAAAATTACAAAAAATCCAATTTTATGTGTATCTGGAGCAATTTGTGCGGGTATTGATGAATTAAAAAAAATAATTTGGCAGTATATAAACAAATGATAATTATTGGTATAGATCCAGCATTAACAAATACAGGATGGGGAATAATAAATTATTCAATTGAAAATAATAAAATTTCTTTTATTGCAGATGGAACAATATCAACAAACCCTAAAGATTCATTACAAAATAGATTAAGACATATTCATGATAATATTCAATTTATTATTGATAGATACAACCCAACTGATTGTGCAATGGAAGAAAGTTTTATAAACACAAATGCCAGAACATCACTAAAATTAGGAATGGCACGCGGGACAATTTTACTATCATTTGCAATCAGGAATATCCCAGTATTTGAATATACCCCAACAAAAGTAAAACAATCAATATCAGGGAGCGGAAGAGCAGATAAAAATCAAGTAGGGGCAATGGTAAAAATCCTGTTACCTGGATGTAAGGTGCCACATTCTGAACATTCGGCAGATGCACTTGCCATTGCAATCACTCATATAAATAACAAACAGATATACAATTTATGTTAAAGTTGTTGACTTCGTAAAGTATTATAGATAGAATGCCAAAACTATTTTAAAAGGAAAAGATAATGAAAAGAACATTCCAACCAAGTAATTTAGTGAGGGCACGTAGACATGGTTTTCGTGCAAGGATGTTGACGCGCGGCGGTCGTAAGATATTAAGTGCACGACGTGCTGTTGGTCGTAAGCGTTTAACTGCAATCGCGTAAATACGAATTTTTATCTTTAAATTTTAAATCTCTGTGTATTGCAGAGTTTTTTATTTCATAAAATATTCTTGAATTTTAAACACATTTTGCTAGCATAGTAGTAGGTGTAAATTATATGTTTACATTTAGTACCAAGTGTACGGAGGATTAGAAACCTTTGAACATAGACGGTAAATGAATAGTATCGTCAGTTGCTATTTTTTTATTTGTAGTAAATATTTTAAATATCAGAATTTAGCAACGAATATTCTCTCCGATTATGTCGGGGAGTCATAGTTATACAACAGATTCACATTGAATTAAAGACTATGAGATCATTTCTATGTTTGATTTTTCTAACTTCCCGACCACTTTCAGAAGTGGTTTTTTATTAAATCAAATAGAGGAGAAGTGTTATGATCAAACAAAAACAATTAAAATACAAAGATATATTACATAAGATATTAATTTATAGTATTACAATATTTGTATTACCAGGAAATATTTATGCAAATATATCTGTTAAATGTAAGAAGTATAAAGAAATAACTATTAAACAACCCACTACTCTGCAAGAGTGTATAGATAATGTACAAATATTAAGATGTGATGGTAATTTTGTTTTAGGACATTATTATGGAAGATTATTTGATAATGAGTTTTCTAGTCTTTTGTTGCCTATTAGTTGTAATGATCCTTCAGTAAAAATGATTTTATGTAGTACTTTACACAATCAAAATTATAACCTTGTACGTAGTGAGAAAATTGCAATCTGTGAAGAATGGGAAATAAAAGAAGGAGATATAAAAGAACTTGCAAAGGAAGTAATAAAAGCCCTTCCAAATAAGGTAATAGGTAAATTATATGATCCA
>CAUTSU010000085.1:0-2888 GCA_963541105.1 uncultured Alphaproteobacteria bacterium | reverse complement strand
TCATTAAAAAAAAAAATATTGATACGAAAGTAGTGTTTAATACAGATGAATGGTTAAATATTAAAAGTGTGAATGCAGTTATAGATAAAGGTACATCAGAAATTAATTTACAAAATAATGTTACAATAACAGATTATAAGGGTGATATTTTAAAAGGAGAAAATATAAAATTAAATATTAAAGAAAATACTGCATTTAGTGATAATACTGTTCATATAAATTCTTCTGTTGGGAAAATAACATCGACAAATGGATTTTATGCAAAAAAAGGTGAAAAATACTTATTTAAGGGAGGTATTAAAGCTAAATTTAGTGCGGATATATTTTCTAGTGGTGAAAAGTTACCATTTAAAAATATAGACATTGATATTAATTCAAATACAAAAAATTCTTTTAATAGAAATAAAAAGCGTATAATTAAATCGATTACAAATTCAAATATAGATAAGTTAAAAAGATGAAATTTTGTAAAATATTATTTGTATTATTTTTTTATGTTTTATTCTCTGGAATTGTTTTTGCCAGTGATATCGAACTTTCTGCAGATAATGGGCTTGAATGGGATCAGAATAACATGACTATTTCTGCTGTGAAAAATGCTTCTATTACTCGGGATAAATTAAATCTAACATCTGATAAGATCACTGTTAAATATAGAAATCGCAATAAAAAATCATCAAAAAACTCTACAGAAATCTTTATGATCATAGCTGAAGGTAATGTATTTGTAATATCTCCCAAGGAACAAATAAATTCAGATTACATGGAATATAATCTTGATACTGGGATTATATTAATAAAGTCATATGGAAAACCTATAAAAATGAAGGCACATGATGTAAATATTTTAGCACATGGAAATATTATGTATTACGAACAAAAGAATTATGCTATTGTTAATAAAGCTGAAGTTATTCATTCAGGAAGATCTTTATTGTCAGATGTAATGAAGTTGGAATTTGATAAAATCAGCACTAATATTAAAAATAAATCAAATATTGGTTTGGGTTTATCAAAAATTATAGCAACAGGGAATCTAACGATAAAAGATAAGTTAGAAGTTTTAACAGGTGATGTTGCAATTTATGATAATAAGACAGGGCTTGTATCAATTGATGGAAATGTTAGACTATCTCGTGGTGGTGGATCAAAATTACAAGGTGGTAAAATAGAATATAATATGAAAACTGGTATTACCAAATTATTACCAGATCCAGCTTTTGGTAAGGTAATAGGTATATTTCAATCAAGTAATAAAAAAATAATTAAGAATGAATAGTATTATTGTTAAAAATTTGTTTAAATCATATAAGTCTCGTCATGTTTTGCGAGGAGTATCTTTAAACATCAAAAGTGGTGAAGTTGTTGGTATTCTTGGTCCAAATGGTGCTGGAAAAACAACATGTTTTTATTGTATAACTGGTTTAATCCAACCTGATAGTGGTGATATTTTTTTCAATGATAAAAACATTTCATATATTCCATTTTATCGCAGAGCGAGAAAAGGAATAGGCTATCTTCCACAGGAAACATCAATATTTCGTGGATTATCTGTTGAGGATAATATAATGGCTGTTTTAGAAGTTGTTGAAAAAAATGTAAATCGTAGATATCAAAGACTTGATGAATTACTGGGTGAGTTTTCCATTTCTCACTTGCGGGCATCTCCATCAATTGCTTTATCAGGAGGAGAGAGAAGAAGGCTTGAAATTGCAAGATCACTTGCAAGTAATCCAAGTTTTATACTACTTGATGAACCGTTTGCTGGTGTTGACCCAATTGCTGTTAGTGATATTAAAACATTGATATATCATTTAAAAGATAAAGGACTCGGAGTACTTATAACAGATCACAATGTTCGTGAGACGTTAAATATAGTTGATAGAAGTTATATATTACATGAAGGAAAAATTCTAACAGAAGGTGATAAAAATCATATTATAAATCATACAGATGTTAAAAAAGTTTATTTGGGTGACGTCTTTAATTAAACATTTTATCGATCGCCGATTTAATTGTTTTTGCCATACTTCTTCGATATTCTTCTGTTTTTAATAGGTTTTCTTCGTATTTATTTGAAAGATATCCAAGTTCAACTAATACAGAAGGAACGGATGATCTTAAAACCCAGAAAGGTGCTTCACGTAAAGGACGGTTAGGTAAAGATTTAATATTTTTTGATTTGTTTATTTCTTTAACTAAAGTATCTCCAAAAGTAACAGATGATTCTTTTACTAACATTTGTGCAACATCTGATAAAATTAATCTAACATCTTTATTATAATTTTTAAAATCTTTATCCAAACCCATTAAATCTGATGCGTTTTCTTTTTCTGCCAACTTTCTGGCTTCAAAATCTGTTGCAGTATCTGATAAAGTATAAACTGACAATCCTTTTGTTTGTGGCTTTGGATGGCTATCTGCATGGATTGATACAAATAAATCTGCATTGTTTTCTTCTCCAATTTGGGCACGTCTCCATAAAGGAATATAAACATCATTTTCTCGTGTCATTATTACTTTATATTTACTATCTTTATTTAATTCATCGCGTAACATCTTTGCAACAGATAAAACAAGATGTTTTTCGTGCATTCCACTGATCCCTTTTGCTCCAGGATCTTTTCCACCATGCCCAGGATCAAGAATTATTATATATTTTGATCTTTTAACAGATGATAATGGTATATGTTTATCATTTTTTGTACTATTTCACATTCATAGCAAGTTTATTTTTATAAAGCATGGTAAATTTGATAAAAATACCATGGCAAATTTGAACATGCATTTGTCATGGAAATTTTTTATCAAATTTTTATCAAATTTTTGTGCTATTTCACATACATGGCATATTTCTTATATAAAAGCATGACAAATTTTCCTTAAAA
>CAUTSU010000084.1:0-2894 GCA_963541105.1 uncultured Alphaproteobacteria bacterium | reverse complement strand
AACCTCCATAAAAATATTTTCGTGCTATACAATATAGGACAAAAAAATATTTTTTCAATTTAAATTTATTTATTTTTATAATGTTTTTAAAGTGCTTGTTGATATAGCGATTCTAATGTAATATCTCTCACAGAGAATAAGAAATTATCCAGTTATCAACTGGTCATTATGGTAAGGAAAGGTATTATTATGTCAAATAATAAAGATTCAAAAAGTCGTATTAATTTTTCAAAAAATTCTGAAGTTGCATATTTTTTGTGGTTAAAAAGTGGTTGTCCTGAAAGTATCGAAGAAATTGCATATTTTTCAATGTTGCAAGCTGGTCGTCCACGTGGTGTTGATCGTGCAATATGGAATGAAACTAAACATCGTTTAGAAGCAAATATTCGTGAAAAAATGGGTTTGCCAAAAGCAGAGTTGAAGCAGACAAAAAAAACAACCGTAACTAAAGCTAATAATTCCGTTGTAACTGAAGTAAAAAATATTGATAAAAATATTGTGGCTAATAAGAGTACAAAAAAGGTCAAAATTACTAAAAAAAATAATGTTATTACGACTGTGTCAGGTATGTCTTCCAAAATAAATAAAAAATCTAAGGAGAAAAAAGTAAAGGTTAATGTTAAGAATAATAAAGTAACTCATAAAATTGTTGCTCCTAAAAAGAGTGTAGCTATAAAAAATGATAAAGTTGCATTAAAAGCTAAGAGTGATGTTAATAAAAATGTTATTCCTTTAAAGAAAGTTGTTAAAACTAAAGCTCAGTCTCTAAAATCGAAATCTGTAAAAGTCAATCAGCCTGTTTCTTTGAAAGGCACTTCAAAGAAACAAGTATCTAAGGCTGAAAGTTCAAAGGTTGTAAATATGCCTGTTAACAAGATTAATGTAAAAGATGAGAAAATTACTTCAAAGCTTGCCGTTAATCATAAGTGATATTTTAGTTTATATAATTTAATTGCTGGATTTTTTCTATCCAGCGATTATTATCTATCCTGGTTATCGAGAGGGTTGTATGTTAGATATAAAATATATTCGTGAGAATGTTGATGTTGTCAGAAATGCGATAAAAATTAAGCATTGTGTTTGTGATTTAGATAAATTACTTGAATTAGATTCTAAAATTGTTTCTTTAAAGACTGAATTACAGCACTGCAATGAACAGATTAATTTGTTATCAAAACAAATACCGTCCTCTTCAGATGCAGATAAAAAAAAATTAATAGAGCAATCAAAAAACATAGGATTGACAGCAAAATCAATTGATTCTGATCTTAATAAATTACTTGTTGAATTTAATTCTTTATTAAGATCTGTTCCACAAATTCCAGATTCAGATATTATTGTTGGAAACGATGATAATGATAATATTGTTATTAAGCAATATGGAGATAAAACAGTTTTTGATTTTGAACCAAAAGATCAGATAGAATTAATTAAATTAAACGATTGGGCTGATTTTGATCGTATAGTCAATGTTTCAGGTTCCAGAACAATTGCTTTAAAAGGTGAGCTTGCAAGGTTAGAACTTGCATTACACATGTATGTTCTGGATAAATTGGCAAGCCTCGGTTTTAAGCAGATTTCTGTTCCATCATTGTGTTCTATCGATGCAATTTTTAATGCTGGTCATTTTCCAGGTACGGATGAAACAATTATGCAAGATGATGTGTATAATTTAGAAAAGGATGATCTGTGTTTGGCTGGGACATCTGAAATTATAATTAACTCTTTACATCAGGGTGAGATATTAAGTGAATCTGATTTACCGATATTATATGCCGGTTATTCTCCATGTTTCAGAAGAGAGGCTGGATCTGCAGGTAAAGATACAAAAGGCTTAATTAGGGTTCATCAATTTATGAAAGTTGAAGAATTTGTAATTTGTAAAAATGATATTAATGAATCTCGTAAGTGGCATAAGATTCTTCATGAGACTATGGAGCAGTTGTTGATAGATATGAATATTCCATATCAGGTTATTGAGGCATGCACGGGGGATATGGGTTTTAATAAGATTCGTATGAATGATGTTGAGGCGTGGGTTCCATCACAAAATAAATACAGAGAAGTATCTTCTACATCGACAATAGGTGAATTTCAATCAAGAAGAACAAATTTAAGATATCGTGAAACAAACAGTGGACAAGTGAAATTTTGTCATACTTTAAATAGTACTGGTGTGGCAACTCCAAGATTTTTGGTTGCATTTATTGAAAATAATCAAAATTCAGATGGATCTGTGACTATACCTGAAAAATTACAAACTTATATGAATGGGTTAAAGAAAATAGGGGGTAAGTAGTTCTATTATAATAATTTAATTTAGTAATTATATTTTTAGAAAAATAAAAAAATCCCAGTAAATTCTGGGATTTTTTAGATAAATAAAATAAATTATTCTTTCTTATTATCAGTTTTTGCTTCAGTTTCTGGTTTATCAGATCCTTTTTCTGAAGGAACCTCTGCAGATGTTGGTGCAGAATCTGGGATAATTTCTTCTTCAGCTGGTGGTTGTATTGTTAAAACTGTTGGATTGAATTCATCATTTATATGCGATGTAAAATGTGCCCCATCTGGCAATTTTAAGTCTTTCATTGTGATGGATTCAGCGATATTCATATTTGATATATCTATGATAATTGATGATGGTATGTTTGTTGGAAGACAGCTCAATTCAATGTGTCTTTCAACAACATTTAGTAAGCCACCATTTTTTATTCCCTTACATACTTCTGTGCCTATAATTTCAACAGGTATATTCAAGGATATTTCTTTCTTTGGATCAATTCGTAAGACATCCACATGCAATGGTGTATCTTTAACTTTATGATACTGTATATTTTGGCACAATGTCAATTCATCAGGATTATTCGGTATTTTTAAAATAAACTGACGCG
>CAUTSU010000083.1:0-2938 GCA_963541105.1 uncultured Alphaproteobacteria bacterium | reverse complement strand
ATATACAAAATGTAATAACTATACATATAAAACAGTTAATAAATATATAGATAAATATCCTTTATATACATTAATTAATCCAGCATGTAGCAAATTAAATAATCGTGGAGATTATATTTTAAAATCAGAAATTAAAGAAAACATTAAAACATCAGCGTGTGAAAGTAATGTGTATACAGGACGATTCGATTTACGAGGATATTCAGAAAATAAAGTTTCTGTAACAAATTGTAAAAAATGGAATTTAGCAATTGAAAAAGATTATATGTTACAGATTATTGATAATACACAAGGAAAACTTGGAGATTTAGATGTATCAAAATTTAAAGTAGTTTGCGGAGAATTTGAAAATATTGATAATCTTCTACCAACTTCTAATCTTTATAATTCAAGTGTTATAAATAAAGATTGGTATATTTGCAGAGATACTTCTATACATGATCAAAATAATTGTTCTGTTATGGTCTTTGCAAGATTTGGTATAGATGATTCTTGTACAAAACATCATCACTATAGATGTGTTATATATCGTAAAAAATGTAGGAGTGGTTCCTGTGTAACTTATGATTCTTTGGAAGAAATTGAATCGTATGAAGGAGATATTTGTGGATGTAGCTTCGAGGAAAGAGAAGAATGTACAAATAGTAGCGATGATAGCAATAATATATTGTATGCAAAAAATAGTGTCTATGAACAAACTAACAGTGGTTGTTGGATAGATGTTTCAGATTATGATCATGAAAGCATTCCTTTTTACAAATACAGCATAGATATTTGTTATAAACCAGAAATAGACGAAGAAAAATTTAAAAAAGAAAGCAATATTATTATGCAAAAAATATACGATCCAAATTTAGTATCTGTGATAAATTAACCAACAGACACTATTGTACTTTTATAAAATATTTTTCAATTTTTATCGATATATCTCCTTTCCTCCAAGTTTCGGAGATATGTCGGCCGTACTAAAAATTTGATTTCATGTAAATAGAGTTCAATTTTACGAACCTTTTTTATTGCTATTCTAATAATATAAACTGGCTATTAGATTTTGAATTATTCAAAACATCAAAAAATTCCATATCAGTTCCTGTAAAAAAGTTTTGTGATCCAAGTTTTTGTAATTCTGATAAAAATAAATTCAAATTTATTTCATCAATATGGGCCGGCATTTCATCAATTACCATTATGGGGTTTATATTAAAAATGGATTTAACCATATTTGCATATGACAATATTACAGACAACAATGATAGTTTCTGTTCTCCTGTTGAACACATTGATACCGGTAAATTATTATCATTATGAAAAATCAAAAATTCACTACGATGAATTCCAGGAGAACATGCAAAAGCAGATTGTTCAAAATCAAATCTATTATCAAACAATAATTTTTTAAAATAATCTTCTGCTTCAATTGCAGATTTTCCAGATTGTAAAATTTCTTCAATAACACCATCAATTGATAAAGTCAATTTTGGAAATAAATTATTTTCTGAGGTTAAAATTTTATTTATTTCTGTTACAAATTCCAATCGATACACTGCAATTGTAACACATAATTCAGATAATTTTTGTTCAATTACATCAATCCATAACCTATCATATTTACTAGATTTCAATAATTTTGAACGATTACGCAATAAATTATTATATTCATTTAACATGTTAAAATACATTTTATTAAACGATCCGATCAAACCATCAAAAAATCTTCGCCTATCCATTGCCGAATCCGTGAAAATACGATCCATAAACGGGGTTAGCCATACGATACGTAAATAATCAAACATATCCGATTTAACAGTAGTCTTTTTACCATTTATAAAAAATTTTTTGCCTTTACTCTCTGACTCTGTTAAATAGTCTTCGGAATTTATATCACATATATTTTTATTATTCACATCTGGTTCAAACTCTTTTGAATAATTATATTCAACCGTCAAATTATAATCGATACCATCATTATTAACGACTAGACCAATTTGCCATTTATACAGTGGATTAGTATTTACATTACCCATATCGAATAATTTTGCTTTGCGAAAAACTGGAGAAAAACTTGAAACAGATCCAAATTGACAAATTGCTTCAATTAAGTTTGTTTTTCCAACTCCATTTTTACCGTAAATCACAATATTATTTGCATTAAACACAGCAGAATATTCAGAATACGACCTGAAATTTTTTAAAAAAATTTGATTTATCTTTGATAATGTCATTATATAAAATGTGTACTTTTTAAACGGTTACTTAATATAAAACTATCAATTGATTTGGCAAGCCCAGTTTTATCATCAGTAACAACAATAACTCCACACAATGATACATTACCAGTTGAAACTGTTAATCGAGTATGCGGATTCCTATCAGTAAAAAGGTTAATTGAACTTTCAGACGTCATACCAATTGACGAATTATAATCACCACACATTCCTGCATCTGTTTGATATGCAGTACCACCATTAAAAACACAGGAATCAGCCGTCGGAATATGTGTATGTGTTCCAATCAATGCTGATATTTTTCCATCTGTGTAATGTGCCAATGCCATTTTTTCACTGGTTGCTTCGGCATGCATATCAATAAAAATAGCATTTACAATTTCTTTACCAGTATCATGATCTTCATTTGGTAAAGTATATTTTGATAAAATTTCATCAATTGCCTTAAAAGGTGAAGATACTCTCTTTGTCGTCTCATTTTCAATGAAGACTTGACCCATTACTCCAGCAACTAAAATAGTTAAATTATCGTTAACCGTGTATTTATTGTACGGCAAACCACTATTATTATTTAATAAATTAATTGGACGGAGTAATCGATGTTCATGTTTTATGTAATCAATAATACTTTTTCTATTCCAAATGTGATCACCTGGGGTAATTACATCAACACCAGAGGAAAATAAATCATCACAAATTTCAGGAGTTAATCC
>CAUTSU010000082.1:0-3010 GCA_963541105.1 uncultured Alphaproteobacteria bacterium | reverse complement strand
GAAGCCCAGTTAGTTATTGATTATATAATTGATCAATCTCCAACTTCACCAAATGCAAAACCGGAAGCCGAAGCTTTGCGTAAAAAAGCATTGCGTATTGTTTTCTTAAGTAATGATGTATCGACAGATGCTCCGCGTGCTTTAAATGAAATAAATCGTGCTATTGATTTAGATCAAACAAATTTTTCATTATATGCTGCTCGTGCAGTTATTTATCGTGATTTCTTAAAAGAATATCCAAGGGCTCTTGACGATTATAATAAAGCAATTGCTTTTAATCCTGATGAGATAAGTTTGTATTTTAATCGTGCAATAGTGCATAAGACATTAAATAATACAGCATCTGCTATAACTGATTACAATACTGCTATTACTAAAGCTGATAATACTTATAAAGGTGTTTTCTTTAAAGCAAATGCTTATCAGTCTTTGGGTATGCTTCGTAAAGATATAAAAGATTATGGTTTGGCTGAAGCAAATCTTGAACTTGCAAAGGATATGTATTCAAGTTTGTACAAACAATCTTTAACAAATAATGAAATGCAAGTTTTCCAGAATTCTTACATGGAACGTTTGAATCAAGTTGAACAAGCATTAAAAGCAATTAAGGAATTATCTGCTTTAGAAGCTCCGATGATGACATTAGAATTGAAGCGTTAATTTATTGTTACTGATTGTTAGGCTTGAGTGTAAGACATTCAAGCCTTTTTTAATCAGTAATATTTGTTTATTAAATATCATTATGTTATAATTACGCCATGAAATTTTCTAAACTTCCCATAATTGCCTTCATATTTCGGACAATGTCCCCATTATTTTTAAATGGTAAAAATGCAGAAAGATATAGATCAATACTTTATCGATATTTTGCTTATTCTTCTTTGATATTTTCTGTATACTTATTGGCGTGTATATCTATTCCTATTGCATACTTACATACAAAAAACTTTGATTTGCGATTTTTTGATTCACCTGTAATGATACAGTATTTTCGTGATTTATGGAACAGCTTTGGTGTTTCAATAATATCGTATTATGTAAATTGGATTGAAGGTTTAATATTTAGTTCTGGTGTATCGTGGATACCATTTTTGCCTTTTGTGTATTTTATCGTATTTTTTGAAACAATGACAGGATCGCAGCCATATCGTGATTGGGATATCATTAAACCTGGTCGGGAAGCGAAGGAAGAAGACATCGAAAAGATGGGGTTGTTTGATGGTAAAATTATAGTTTTGGGTAGGTTCCAAAATAGATTATTAAAAATGAAGGAAACATTATCTGCACTTGTTTGTGCCCCACCAGGAACTGGTAAGACAACAGCTGTTGTTGTTCCAACGATTTTTGAGTGTCCTGATGTAAGTATGATAATAAATGACCCTAAACCAGAACTTTGTTATACTACATCTGGGTATCGTGCAACATTGGGTCCAGTTTTTATAATTAATTGGGGAGAGTCTGATAATCCAGAAAAAGGAATTTATTATCCACGTTGGAATCCATTGTCTCCTGATTTAATTCCACCTGTTGGACCAGAACGTGATATGTACATAGATTCTATAACAAATGTGTTAATACAAGATGCAAAAGGATCATCATCAGATCCACATTGGAGCAGTGCAGGGCGAAATGCATTGGCTGGAATGTTGCATTTTATGGCAAGTAAATGTGAAAAAGCAATTGCAAATGATTATTTTTATACAAAATTAAAAAATAATAGTTTTTCAGAGGAAGATGCAAAGTTACTTGCTGGTTATTATATGGTTATGGATGATCCATATGCAAAAGGATCGCTTCGTATGTTACAAAATAAACAATTAACAATTAATAATTATGTCCCCGTTGGAACATGGGAAAATATCCCGAAAGAGTGGGTCGGAAAAGAAGCATCATTACCTCTGGTTTTAGATTGGTTATCTGAGGCACAGATTATTGCAGCAGAGGAGTTAAATAAAAGAAAGCAACAAGGTGATCAGATGGCTGCATTTAATACAGACATTGTTCATGATGTACTTGAAAATGCAACTAAAGAAGCAAGAAAATATTCATATTCACACAGGGCAGTCTTAGAGCTAAATCAGCTTGCAAATACTCCTGAAAAAGAGCGTGGTTCTATAATTTCAAATGTTTTAACAAATACATCTATATTTAAAAATTCTGCCGTTCGTGAACGTACATGGACATCTGATATTTCTTTTAAAGATTTGCGTGGAATGATTGATCCGGTTGATGGAAAAATGAAACCTGTTACAATATATTTATCAGTCAATCAAGCGGACGCGAAAGCACTAAATACGATTAGTGGTGTCTTTATTGAGTTGATGAGTAAATTTCTTATCTCAAATCCTCCAAATCATATTGGACGTAGTGGTACTATGGGACCATATCCAACATTATTTGTATTGGATGAATTTCCACAGATGCCAAAATTAGAAGCTGTTATGGATGGTCCAGCAGTTGGTAGAGGCATGAAAGTATCATATTTACTTATTGCACAGGACTTGGGTCAAATAGAGGCTGGGTATGGAAAAGATGCAGTTGAAATTTTAATGTCAACAACTGCTGCAAAAGTAATACTTACTCAAAATAATGATATAACTGCAGATCGATTTGCAAAAATGGGTGGTTTTGAGACAATAGTTGAAACAAAGATAAAAGGTGGGGTCAGAGTATTTAAAGATTATGGTGAGATTGAAGAATCTTTAAAACCAAAAGATGAAATTTTATCAATGAATAAATTATTAAATGTAGCATTTGGAAAACAGTGGATTTTGTATCAGGGAAATACAAATTATCCAATTAAGGCAGACTCACCATTATTTTACCAAGATAAAAATATGTTGGCTAAATCACAGATGCCAGCTGCCCCTGCGGTTCCAGAATGGATTAGACTTAAGAATAAATAATAATTTAACTCTTACCTTGCATTTTTTTACTTGTTGTGTATCCTGTGCATGGTTGCAAGTTAGGCTTTGGTATGCCTGTATTTGTTGTAATTAAACTCAATAAT
>CAUTSU010000081.1:0-3010 GCA_963541105.1 uncultured Alphaproteobacteria bacterium | reverse complement strand
TCATCAAAGAATGGTTTAGATGTAGTTTTAAAAGAAGAAAAAATTGTCCGCGATAATATTTTTGTAACTGTTTTATCAACTGGTACTGTTGCACCACAAAATCGTGTTGTAATCACTCCAACCGTTCCTGGTAGGATTGAAAATATTTTAGTTTCAATAGGTCAACGTGTAAAAAAAGGTCAAGTTCTTGCGTGGATGAGTTCAACAGAAAGGGCGGCATTAATCGATGCAGCACGTTCAGAAGGTGCAGAAGAATTATCAAAATGGCAAGAATTATATAAAATGACACCAATTATTTCCCCAATTGATGGAACTATAATTGTACGAAATGTTGAAGCTGGGCAATCGGTTATTAATAGTTCAGAGGTTTTTGTCATATCTGATAGATTAACTGTAAAAGCAAAAATTGATGAAACTGATATTTCTAAAATAAAGTTAAATAGTCGTGCAACAATTGTTTTAGATGCTTATCCAAATTCTCCAATTGATGCATGGACTGATAAAATTGCATATGATGCAACAACAGTTAATAGTGTGACAACATATGTGGTTGATATTGTTCCTGTAAAAATTCCATCTTTTATGCGAAGTGGAATGACGGCAAATATTACTTCACACGTTGCTGAAAGAAAATCTGTGTTATGTGTTTCAAATGATGCAATAAAGATAGAGAATGATCAGTATTATGTTATACTTAAAAAAAATAAAAATAAAAAATTAACTGAGCAAAATCAGGTAAAACAACCAATTAAGATTGGTGTTAGTGATGGAAGAAAAACTGAGGTTATATCAGGTTTAAAAGAAAATGATGTGGTTGTTGTGAACACAATTTCTTTTGATAAAGCAGCAATATCTGCAGATGATGGTCCAGTAGTATTTTAGTATTTTCATGATTGAACTTAAAAATATTTCGAAAAGTTATATTATGGGTGGGCAAGTTTTTTATGCCCTGAAAAATATTAATTTAAAAATTGATGAAGGTGATTTTGTTGCAATTATGGGATCATCTGGATCTGGTAAATCAACAATGATGAATATTTTAGGCCTTTTAGATACTCCAACCAATGGATCATATTTTTTATATAACTCTGATATATCAAAATTATCTGAAGATAATTTGGCAAAGATGCGACGTGATAAAATTGGATTTGTTTTTCAACAATTTAACTTATTACCACGAATATCTGCATGGGAAAACGTATCACTTCCTTTGTTATACACTGATCATAAATTGGATTTTGAACGTGCAAAATATTTATTATCTCGTGTTGGGTTGAATAAAAAATTATATAACCTTCCGAATGAATTATCTGGAGGTCAACAACAACGTGTTGCAATTGCACGGGCATTAATAAATAATCCAAAAATAATTTTTGCGGATGAACCAACAGGAAACTTAGATTCTGTATCTGAAAAAGAAATAATACAAATTTTACGTGATTTAAATAATCAAGGTATCACAATTGTACTTGTTACTCATGAAGATGATGTTGCACAACATGCGAATAGAATTATTCATATTCGTGATGGTGAAATTATTTCTGATGAAAGAAAAAAATCTTTCAGTGCTGTGTATGATAAAGAAAATTTTGTTGATAGATCTACTACTAAAAATAATATTATATTTGAGTGGGTGAATTATTTTAAACAAGGTTTTAAATCATTAACTGCAAATAAAATAAGAACTTTTTTATCAACTCTTGGAATTTTAATTGGGGTTGCATCTGTTGTTACAATGTTGGCAATTGGTAATGGTGCACAGAGCGTAATTGAAAATGAATTGAAATCATTAGGATCAAATTTGTTACTTGTACGTCCTGGAGTGAGACGAGTTGGATCTGTTGCTGGATCAGGGGCAGCGGTTAAAATGACAATCGATGACGTTACATATGTTAAAAATGAATTACCGGTGAAAGATGTGTCTGCAGTTGTTGGTGGAAGTGCACAAGTGACATATCATGATAAAAATTTACCAGTAATGATTGATGGGGTTAGTGCATCATATCATAGAATACATTCATCAACTCCGACAGTTGGACGTTTTTTTACAGAAAGTGAAAATACAAGTCGTGAACGTGTAGCGGTGATTGGATATACATTGATCAAGAGTATATTTGATGGTAAAAACCCGATAGGTGAAATTATTAAAATAAATAAAATTCCATTTACTGTTATTGGAATTATTCCAAAACGTGGATCAAATTCATTTAGGGATCAAGATGATATAATAATTATTCCTGTTAATACAGCTATGAAAAGATTGATGGGGCGTGAACATATATCAGGTATGGAAGTAGAGGCAATTAATGCAGAATCTGTTAATAGATTACAGTATGATTTAAAACAAGTATTGCTTAAAAAATATAAAATTCCATTGTCTCAACAAAAAGATGCAGTAAGAATCCATAATTTAGCAGATATTAAGAAAACTATGGAAACAACATCAAATACTTTTTCTTTACTTCTTACCATTATTGCTGGAATTTCTCTGATTGTCGGCGGAATTGGAATTATGAATATTATGTTGGTTTCAATTACTGAAAGAACGCGGGAAATCGGACTTAGAAAATCTGTTGGGGCAAAACGCAGTGACATTCTTGCACAGTTTTTATTTGAATCTGTTGTTATCAGTTTTGTTGGCGGAATGTTGGGAATAATATCAGCATGGATAGTTATAAAGGTTTTATCTTTAATAACAGGATGGACAACAATTATTTCAATTGGATCTATTATATTCTCTGTTATGTTTTCTGTTACAATTGGTTTAATATTTGGAATATATCCTGCAATGAAGGCATCAAAATTAAATCCAATAGATGCTTTACGACATGATTAATAAAGTAAGGACAGCATATTCTACCGAACTTGGAGGAAAAGGAAGAATATGCTGATAGGTAGAAACGAATAATTAATAGTTAAACGAAATAAATAAACATAAAAATATTAAATTACTAAAGTTAATCTCTTTATTTTTAAGAGATTAACTTATTATTTTATTCATAAATTAAAT
>CAUTSU010000080.1:0-3026 GCA_963541105.1 uncultured Alphaproteobacteria bacterium | reverse complement strand
AAATTAACCCGTGCTTTTATTTCAACAATGATGAAATCTAGGTTTGGAAGAATTATTTCAATTGCATCAGTTGTTGGTGTTGCTGGTAACCCGGGACAGGTTAATTATTCTGCATCCAAAGGTGGATTAATTGCAATGAGTAAATCGCTGGCTGCAGAAGTTGCAAGTCGTGGTATTACAGTTAACACTGTCGCACCTGGCTTTATACAAACTGCAATGACAGATGTATTACCAGATTCTATCAAGGAAGAGATGAAAAAACAAATTCCATCACATATATTTGGAACACCTCAGGATGTTGCGAATGCAGTTTTATTTTTGGCAAGTGATGAAGCATCATATATAACAGGGCAAACAATTCATGTTAATGGTGGTATGCTTAGGATTTAACTTTAAAGATTACTAAATTATTTGTTTTTCAAAGTAATAAATCACAATTATAAGATCGGTGTGGTAAGGAGAAACTTGGAGAAAACACCTCCATATAACTCCCATCTTTTGGAGAAATATCAAAATCTTTTTTTCTACTCTCCCGTGTTTTGTCAAATTTTTTCTTCTTTTTTGTATTTATCACTCTCTTTTTAAGCTTCCTAATTGCAATGGATAATTTTTATGGTATAATGAGCGCATCGTTCTATGTACGAAAAGGAGATTTATCATGAAATTGTATAAGGTGAGTATTTCAGCACTTGTAGTGGCGGTTGCCTTTGTTTCCTACGCTTGTTCACTGTTTGCTCAGCAGGTTGAAGTTTATTCAACATCAAATCCAGAAGAAGATTTGTCATCAGGTGATAGCTTTTTTAATGACGTAATAAACAGTATAGGGGTAAAGGATCAAAATAAAGTGCTTCCTCCTCAAGCAGTTTCAGAAAAAGAAACTCCTAAGAATGATGTTAAAGATATAAAACCTGTTGTTGAGGCTAAGACAGCGACAAGTAATATTTCAAGTGAGGTATCTGAAGAGTATCCAAGATGTACAAAAGATAAAGGTTATTATAAGATTGGTGATGCGTATCAAATTGATGGTGTTTGGTATTATCCACGTGAAGATTACCAGTACAAAGAAGAAGGTATAGCATCTTGGTATGGTCCTGCGTTTCATGGTAAGTCAACCGCAAATGGTGAGAAGTTTGATACTTTAACAATGACAGCAGCACACAAAACTCTGCCTCTACCATCGATTGTTAAGGTTACTAATTTAGAGAATGGAATTTCTGTTGTTTTAAAGGTAAATGATAGGGGTCCTTTCGTGAAAGATCGTGTCATTGATTTGTCACAAAAAGCTGCAGAAATACTTGATATGAAAGAAAAGGGTTCTGCTCTTGTCCGTGTCGAAGTATTAGAACAGGAAAGTAAAGAGGCAAAAGAGAGGGCGTTGAAATGTCAATCAACGGATTTAAAGCATGATATTGTTTCAAAGAATGAAAATGATATAAAAAAACTTGATGATATTAAACCTGTTGATATTGTTATGCCAGAGCCTGTGAAACCACAAGATACAGTTAAAAGTGTTGAACCAGTGAAGCCTATGCCTGCTATGTCTCCAGTATTAAATGATGAATATCCATATTATGTTCAAGTTGGTGCTTTTGTATCGGAAACTGGTGCAAATAAAGTGCAACAATTATTGAAAGATAATGGTATTGATGCAAAGGTGTCTAAAAAAATAACATCTGGTGAAAATTGGTATAAAGTTCGCATCGGAAGTTTTAAGACAAGAGAAGATGCAATGGATGTACAGAGGCGTGTTAATAAAATTGTTGAAGATACTGATGCAAGAGTGATCGAAAGAACAGAGGATGATACGAATTCTTTTAAATGGATGCGTTAGTAATAAGTGTTGATATAATTTACAGATTACGCCCTTTAATAGGGTGTTTTCTTTTATAATTATTGTTGACCAAATTTAGCAAATATATTAAATATATGTCAGATAGCAATGAGGTTTATTATGAAGTTTAATTTCAAGGGTTTGTTTGTTCTTACAATATGTTTATTTTCTTTTGTAGTTGTAATACCAAATTTTTTACCATCTTCTTTTCAAAATAAATTTCCGGGTTTTATTAAAAATAATTTAATAAAATTAGGGTTGGATTTAAAAGGAGGCGCATATATCTTATTGGAAGTAGATCTTGATGGAATAAAAAAAGATAAATTATCTTTATTGGAAGATAATATGCGTTCTATCTTGCGAGGTAATCGCAGTGGAAACCGTGGATTGATTCAATATTCTAATTTAACAGGTATTGAAAAATATAATATTGTTTCATTTAAAATAAGGGATGTAAATAAGATTAATGAAGTTGAGAAAAGGATAAGAAATGATTTTGGTGGTGATTTAACAATATCTTCTGATGATATGGGTATGTTTAAAGTATCATGGTCAGATACTGCATTTAATAAGATTGTTGAAGAGTCTGTTGATAAAGCAATTGAAATAGTGAGGCGTCGTATAGATAGTTTGGGAACAAGTGAACTTTCTATACAGAAACATGGAAGTAGCAGAATTATGGTACAATTGCCAGGTGTTGATAATCCAGATTCAATTAAACATTTAATTGGAAAAACTGCAAAAATGACTTTTCATAAGGTAAATGAAAGTGTAACTGATTTTTCATCTTTACCTGTTGGAACTGAATTATTACCATCATTTGATTCAGATAATTTATACTATACTCCAGTTTATAAAAAGGTTGAAATTTCAGGGGAGCATTTGAAAGATTCAAAGGCAACACAAGATTCTTACGGTCGTCCTGCTGTCTCAACGGTGTTTGATAACGTGGGATCCATGAAATTTGCAAAATTAACTCGTGAAAATGTTGGTCATAGATTTGCAATAGTATTGGATGGTCGTGTTTTATCTGCCCCTGTGATTCAAGAAGAAATTCCAAGCGGACAAGGTATAATATCAGGAAGTTTTACATATGAACAAGTTGCTAATCTTTCTTTATTGTTACGTTCTGGTGCTCTTCCTGCACCATTGTCCATTGTAGAAGAAAGAGTTGTCGGAGCCGGACTTGGAAGTG
>CAUTSU010000079.1:0-3114 GCA_963541105.1 uncultured Alphaproteobacteria bacterium | reverse complement strand
GAGAATATATATTTATTCCAGCATTAAATGCAACTGTATTAGAAGATAAACATAAACAGCATTTACGTACAGTTAAGATGAAATCTGATGAGATTTATTTGGATTGTGGATCGCTTGCAGGATATGAAAAGGCTTTGATTTATTCTTTGTTAACTTCGTCTGCATATGCAAAAGAAAATTTAATGTTTATTATAAAATTATATTTAAGGCGTAAACAATTTTATAAGAGTCCTTTTAAACTATTAAAAAGTATATTTAAAAGTTTTATAAATTTAAAAAAAATAGTTCGCAGATCTTAAAATAAATATGGTTTATTATGTTCAACCCATCAGATGAAATTGATAATTTCATAAAGCAAATATCTAGATTGCCATCAGTTGGTAAAAGAACTGCAACGCGTATTGCCCTTAATTTAATTGCAAATAAGGATACAAAATTTAAAGAATTAATAGATGTATTTATTAATATCAGAAACAATGTAAAAATTTGTCCATTATGTGGAAATTTTGATACTTCATCTCCTTGTAGGATATGTGATGATATCAATCGTGATAAGTCAATAATTTGTCTTATATCTGATGTTGCGTCTCTTTGGGCAATTGAAAGGACTGCTTCCTTTAATGGTTTGTATCATATTCTGGGTGGTGTTTTATCAGTTTCAGATGGTATTACACCCGAAAAGTTAAAGTTAAATACTCTTATTGATAAGTTACAAACTGGCACAGTGAAAGAAATTATAATCGCTTTACCATCCACTATTGATGGAAAAATTACATCACATTATATTTTGGATAAAATTAAGAAATATAATATAAAAGTAACTGAAATTGCCCAAGGTGTTCCAATTGGTGGAGAACTTGATTATTTAGATGATGGTACAATTACGGAGGCCATAAAATACCGAAAAGGTTTATAAGGTTAAAATTTAATTAATATGACGTTATCAATTTATGATGGATTACCAGAAGTTAAAGATTTATTAAATTCTGCGAACATAGTTGCTAAAAAATCTTTAGGACAAAATTTTTTAATAGATTTAGAATTAACAGATAGAATAGTACAATCTATTCCCAATATTGAAAACAAAATAATTGTTGAAATTGGTGCTGGTGCTGGAACACTAACCCGATCTTTATTAAAACATAATCCCCAAAAAGTTATAGCAATTGAAATTGATGAACGTGCAATTGCAATTCAAAGTCAAATTTCAAATCATTACCCTGATAAATTAAAGATTATAAATAAAGATGCATTAACATTTACATATGATGATTATATGAAAATTACAAATAGTAAAGATTTTTATATATGTGCAAATTTACCATATAATATATCAATACCTTTACTGATTAATTGGCTATATCAAATTTTTTATTATAAAAAAATTTCTGGTATGACATTGATGTTTCAAAAAGAAGTTGCAAATCGTATAACAGCAAATATTACAAATAAATCTGATTATGGGCGTATTTCAGTATTATCAAATTTTATTTGTAACACAAAACAACTATTTGATGTTTCGAAAAATTGTTTTTACCCATCACCAAAAGTATTATCAACAGTCGTTAATTTTATTCCTTTAACAAATTTTATATACAATGAGATAGATATAAAAAAATTAGATTTTGTTGTCAAAACTTTATTTGCTAATCGACGTAAAATGATACGAGGAATAGTAAAAGACAATAAAATTTTTGATGAGCTTAAAATTGATGCAACAAAAAGAGCAGAAGATTTATCAATACTGGATTTTTGCAAATTATCAAAATTTTTTTAATTGTACAGATATATGTGTTATGATATCCTTGACTATCTGGGGAGGGTGGTGTCTGACACTATGAGTAAAAGAGCTGTTTTAATAGATATCAATCGTGGTGCAATATTATTAGAAGCTTTGCTTGTCATGGGTATTTTGATGTTGTCAATGCCAATAATTGTACAGCAAATTCAAAGAAGAAATGAAACAGTTGAAAACTTAGTTATATCTGAGGAAATTAAAGCAGTACAAAATGCTGCAAGTGGTTTTGTCGTATTTGAAAAAGAACATTTATTTCAAACTTATTTTCCAGATGAAGCATGTGGTATTGAAGAATTACCATATACCACAATGATTACTAATTTGCAGAAATATGGTTTTCCTTCATCATTTTATTCTAATCCTAAATTAAATCCCCTTGGTTTAAGGCATAGTTTAGTACTATATTGTGAACGTGAATCTTCATCATCACGAACTTTAAAAGGTTATGTTATAAGTAGAGTAAGTTCAACAGCTGGCTTAACATCTATTAAGGCAAATGAGATATTAAATTTACTTGGTTGGAATGCTGCGTTTATTGATCGTGATGATGATGTGGGACCGGTTGTTGTCAGTAATTTACCAGAATATAAGTTGCCAGATGCTGTAAAAAATAGGATTGGTTATAATGCTTTTGTAATATCACTTGAACAACAAAAAAATTTTGGGGATTACATGGCAAAGACGCTTGTTAATAAAGATCCACAGTATAATACG
The DNA here is from genome assembly GCA_963541105.1 of uncultured Alphaproteobacteria bacterium. Classification (GTDB taxonomy): domain Bacteria; phylum Pseudomonadota; class Alphaproteobacteria; order Rs-D84; family CASDRH01; genus CAUTVF01. The sequence goes on along the minus strand of CAUTSU010000079.1, from coordinate 602 downwards.
ATGATGACAACATTGGACATGAATAATAATAATATTTATTGTGTAAGTGATATATCTGGTTATGAAATGAAAATATTGGATCCGAATGGATGGAAAATAAAGTACTTAAAAACAAATAATTTAAAGTCTAATAGCTTGTTAGGGGAAAATTTGAAATATCATTCTTACAATAGATCATATAGTGATAGTATTCAAATGAAGTCTACTGCTTTATATGCAACTGATATAGTCGCAGATTCTATAAGATCCTATTCGTTTGATACTCATGGTCTGACAAATGTTACTAGCTTTATGCATACCACTGATTTAGAGGTTAATGGTCCCGCAGATATTAAAGAAATTAATTTTGCAAAATCGGTTGATATAGATGTATTAAGATTAGCAAATCCAAATGCTCCAGATACATTGTTACCAGTTACAGCAAATGGGTATAATGTCACGAATGCGATAATTGTAACGGGTAGTGATAAAATTACCGATAATATTGAAAATCCAAAAGCACGTATATCTGTTGGTGATAAGTCAACTATTGTTAATGATATAAGAATAGTTGATGCAAATGGAAATGAAACATGGCTTTCTGATGAGATATATAAGCATGT
>CAUTSU010000078.1:0-3131 GCA_963541105.1 uncultured Alphaproteobacteria bacterium | reverse complement strand
ATTTATGAATGAATTGATATTACAATCTGGGCAAACTGCAGTATTAACAGGTTTTGAAAAGGTAACCAACACAAATAAAGATACCGGTATTGGAAAACCAGAGTTTAAGATGTTGGGAGGAGATCGCAAAACAGAAAGTCAAAAAGAAGTCTTAGTTGTTATATTAACACCGTACATTTTGAAATCTCCTTTACATTCTGACAAACGTGCTGGAAATGGATCTGGATATACAGGATTGTAAATCCTATGGAGAAATTAGTTGAAAGAAAAAGAAAAAAACACAAAAACAACAGAAGAAGCTAAGGTAAACACGAATCTTATAACTGTTGGGAAGAATAAGTTTGTAACAGGTATTTTTTGGCAACCTTTCAAAGATATAACTAATAAACAGAAAGAGATTAAAGATTCTGCGAAGTTCGCATCTGCTGACCTTTTTTGTTTAAAAACAAAAGGTGTTAATCAATATGGACTTGCTTCTTCAAAAGAGGGATTTAAGTCGGGACAGGTGTCCGCTGCAGTTGCTGTTTCCACAATATTAAGTGATAAATCATCAACAGTTGCAATATTTAAAGTAAATATTGGTTGGTGGTTGCTTGTTATCAGAAACGATATAATTTTACCAGAAGAAGATAGAATTTTTAAGACAGAAATGGATGCAAAAAAAGCATTTGTATCCATGCTTGCTGTACCAGATTGGGGATACAAAATATGTCCTGAAGATTGGAATATTGCAGATACAAAAGAAGTAAATATTGAAGAATTATTAACTGATAAATATACAAAAGCTACTTTAGAAAAAGTTGATAAAACAGCGATGATTATTACGGCAGTAGTTATCATTTTATTAATATCAGGATCAATTGGTAAAGTAATTTGGGATAAAAAACGTGAAGAATTATTGCAAATACAAAGGCAAATAGAAGAAGCAAAAAGATTAGAAATACAAAGATTAGAAGAAAAAAGAAAAAAAGAATTAGAAATTGCAAATATGCCAGTTCCACCAGCGTGGGAAAAAATTATAGATCCAGTAAACTTTACCAATATATGTATGAAATATGTAAAAAGTAATTTTACAAAATTTGGTGGGTGGAAATTAAAGAGTATTCAGTGCGATGAAGTTGGCATTAAAATAGAATGGGTAAGAGGGGAAATGGGAACAAACGAATGGCTTCTAACAGATGCAAAAGAAAAAGGATATGTCCCAAACAACACAGAAATATCTATATCCGAAAATAATGCAACAGGAAAGATAAAATATAGTGATAATGAGTTAAAAATAATATCTAGTGAACCATCTTTTAGCTCATCAGAATTACAAGATAAACTTGGAAAGTGGTTTGAAGTATATAATGCGGTATCAAAACGAATAGAATTGAAAGAAAAAACAGTTACCTTGAAAGAAAATAATAAATCTGAATCATTTCCATATGTGAATTTTATATTTGATAATCCTCGCAACCCTGAAAGTGTTGTAAACCTATTAAAAATGTTCTCCGGTCTTGAATTTATATCAATAAAATGCAATAATGTTAATGATTTATCTTTTAGATGGTCTTATGAGGGGAGAATTTATGCTAAAAAATAAATTTCTATTATTTTTGCTATCAATTGGATTGTTGTTCGCATCAAATAACTATGTTTATGCTCAAGATGCTGATGATGAGTCAGATGAAGAAGAAGTTGAGCAAAACACTGAAAAACAAGAAGATAAAGAAGCTAAAAGTCAAAATTCTTCTTCTGCAATAGAAGAAAAAAAAGAAGAAAGTATGCTTGATAAACTAGAAAAAGCAGATTTGAGTAAAATAGATTTATTCCAAGTTGTATCTGATATGGAACGAAAAAATATGTTGATCAAATTACAAATGGAACAGGAAAAATTACAAATCAGTTTACAAAGATTAAAGCAGGAAAAAGAATCTATTAATGCTAAAGTAAAAGAAGAAAAGTTAAAGAAGGCACAGGAACAACGTGAAATAGATAAAAAAGTTGCCGAAGAAAATCTTGCCAGAAAAAAAGCGGAAGCTGAAATTGAAAAAACCAAAATGATAGAACAAAGAAAACAAGATTTAATAACATCTGTGGCAAGGGCTTTTGCAGAAAATCCAAATCAAGACTATTCCGGATTACTTAGTATGATTAAAGCAGAAAATAATGGAGTCGTTCCAACGGAATTACAATTCATAGAAGATAAAATGAAAGCAATGCAAGCAGAAGAGCGAGCAAAGCTTGCAAAAGCGGCAGTAAACTCAGTTAACATCGATAAGAAAATTGCACTTGAAAAGGCATTAGAGGTTTATTCAATAATAGGATTAAAAGGAGAACTTATTGCAACAGTTAAAAATAAACTTAATGCACAAACATTTAAAGTAAAAGAGGGAACACAAATTAGTAATGGATTTGTGGTATCACAAATAGCACCGGAGTCAGTTACTTTTACAAAAGGCAATGAAGTTAAAACACTTTATCTTAATGTAAATTAATTTTATATTTCTAAAAAATTACAAAGGTGTAATTATGTCAAATCAGACTGATCAAAAGAGTACAGAAGAAAAAAATAAGATCAAGATCAATGCATCAAATGCAAAAGACATATTAGAAGATATTAAAATAGAAGAAGAAACGAATACACCAAAAATTGATGAAGATTTTATATCCAGAACACCAGAAAATGATGCAATAAATTTAATTATATCCACATCTGGAAAATTACTTACGAACAATACAACATCTCCACTTGGCGTTTCGAAAGACACGAGAGCATTACTTGCATTGTTTGAAAATGGAATTTTATTAGTATCAGATACACATCGTTTTGACGGGCGAGTTTTAACCTTTCAAACACTTGCAAAAAAACATGATATTCCAATTAATTCACCGATCTATGTTCCTATGTCATTTATTGCAAATGTATATAATGCATACGGCAAATCTACATCTGGGATTATCAATAACAAAGGTATTAACAACCAGATGCAACGTGAATTTGTTGATATAGTAACACGTGCATCAAGATTGGGGGTATCAGATATACACGTGGTGGTTGGAACCAATCAAACACAAATAATGTTTAGAATTTCCGGAAGCATGAAAACAGTTTTAGAGTACGATAAGGCATGGGGGGATACTTTTGT
>CAUTSU010000077.1:0-3139 GCA_963541105.1 uncultured Alphaproteobacteria bacterium | reverse complement strand
TTCTTAAAAAATAATTTTATATGAAGTTAGTAACTTTATGTTATTGAAAACTACCAATGCTTCTGCATGGGTGGTTTTTATTTAAATTTGACAAAATAAAATTTTGGTATAGAGTAGTTGCTATCAGTTTTATTTTTATCGGAGGTATTTTTATGTTATGGTCTATTGTTAATAGTTACCGTACTGAAGTATTGAGGGCATTGATGCAAGATGTTGATTTTTCAAAAGACAGGAACAACATACTCTCAACGGTGATTTTACGTCATATTGATTTTTGCAATAGACGTATATCGCATTCAATCATTCGTGAAATGTATGATTATACAGAGTGTGCATGTCAGATGGAGCTGATTTTATATCCTTTGTTATCAAATGAGATAACAAAATATGAAGAAGTATTAACATTGAATCTTGCAGTCATTTTTGGGTATCGAAAGGTTGTAGAAACTCTGTTAAAATTTGATATAAGACAGGAAAGCTTTTTGATGACAAAGCCGTATAAATTGCATTATACCGATCTATATCCAATAAACTTTGCGTACTACAATGGGGATGTAGAAATAGCAAGATTATTAATGAAGCGTTGTCCAAAAGTAAACTATAAGGTACATGTTCATGACAGCAACAATATAATTCGAGTTACCGCATCTATGTTCGGGCGAGAAACAATTTACAGTAATTACGAACGAAAAGATGAAGCAATAAAACGGATTGTTGCAACTTTGAATATTCCATTTCCTTATTTGTGTGCGGATATGGCATCCAGGAATAAAGTTTTTTACATGCTTCAAGATAACAAGGGGATAATAAGTTCTCTTAAAGGTGGATATATCCCAGAAAATGCTTCGTTTGCAATTGATGCATCATTTGTTAATAACGGTTATTAGATAACAATTTCTTAACCTATAAAAGGTTTACTGCAAGGTAAACCTTTTATTCTTTTAAAACTTTAATTTATTGACTTTTCAAGTCAGAATTAAAATAGACCAGATAAAGCCGCAGCAATTCGTTCCTTTACTGCTTTTGATCCTTCTTGTTCTGTTAAATTGACTTTGTTTGATACAGCATGCAAAACAGTTGTATAATATTTTCTGTTTTTCTTTTCATATGAAGATGATATGACTCCACCTTCTGACCCTTGTTTTTGCAACTGAACATCTGATGTTTTAACAGCTGATTTTGTTTTTTCTCCCAAACGAATGTCAACAGTTACATCATAATATCCATCTTTTGTATTAGCATCTAACGCCATCGATGCAATGCCTCCAGCAACGGCACCTGTTAAAGTTGATAAAACCTGTCCTCTACCTTTACCAATTGTTGTTCCTGCAATTCCACCAATAACAGCCCCAGGAAGTGCAGATTCTTTTCCGTCAATTTTTCTACTGGTTAGTACTGCATTTTTAACATTAATTTGCATAATATAATATGCTTTGTCTGGATCTTGTTCAATTTTATAACCTTTACTTACCAAATCACCGATAATAAATTTATGAAGCTCGCTAAAATTAGTAATTCCAGAAGTATTTCTCATCTGTACAAGTATTGTCTGATTACTTGGGGCAACAGGATCCAACCAAATTGTATTTGACATTGTTACTTTTACATCCATTTCATCTTTGCTCATTCTTGTATAAATTGCACCACAAGAAACAGTAACAAAAGCAAATCCTATTAACAATATGCTTTTCAAACTTACTTTATTATTCATATTAAACCTCTATTGATTTATTGATTGCTAAACAGAATATTGCTATTTTATTATCGTTGCTCAGTATTTTCAAGTGGAAAAGGAATACTATGAATATTATTAAAATTAATATTTTCGGAAAAAATATAATTCATAAAAGATCAATGATTGAATTGTTTGAAAATAGTAAATTTAAGAGGGAATTTAAAATATCTGAAGTCGACGCTGATTTGAATCTATCAATCGAAGATAAAGGAATTACGCTGAGTTTATGTAATAACCTAAAAAGAATTCATTTAAATAATCCGATATCCGTTAATGATTTGTTAGGTAGCATAAGGAATATTCTATCTTATAAGGATAGCAAAGATATATTAAACATAAAAAATATTACAATTGATGTTAAAACTAGTTCGGCTCATATAGCTGATAAAAAAGTAGAATTGACTGAAAAAGAATTACAAATAATAATTTGTTTGTACAATGCTGATAATAATGTTTTAACAAAAGAAGATTTATTATCATCTGTTTGGGGATATTCAAAAAAAATTGATACACATACTTTGGAATCCCATATCTATACATTAAGACAAAAAATTGAAGAGGATTCTACAAATCCACAAATTATTGTAACAAATAAGGGATCATATAAATTGATTTTATAGATTTAAGTTTTTTAATAAATTTTTTATTAATATATTCCTGTTTAAAAATGGTTTGTCTGACTTATCAATAAATATATTTTTTGTAAAAAAATAGGAAAGTATATCATTTGCATATTGAAATTCGTTCTTCCCAATTTTGTTTGTATCTTTGCTAATTAAAAAAAATTCTGGCATTTTAAATAATTTCTTCTCATATCCTATTGCTCCAATTTCTGATACTGCTTTAGCAGTTGTAGGTGAAATATATTTCAGTTTTGAGATATCTTTTTCTCCTGTTACTGTGCATTTGCTTAAATCAAATCCAAATCCTAAATTGTTCAGTAATGATTTTTCATATAGAAAATATAACCTTAGTATTTCATTATGGGATAAATTAATATTACACAGATGATCTATTATATTTAAAACATCTTTATAAATTGCATTTGAATTTTCATCGTTTATTATGATACCGTTTAAAATATTACATATACAAACTAATATTTCCAATCTTGTTATATTATCCATGATAAGATGATAATGTTGATTGAGTATATTTGCTTTTATATTTCCTAATTGATCTGATAATCTGGCAAACCATTCAACCAAAAATACATTTCCAACTTGATAAAAAGATTTTATTTTTTTTGTTTGCCCAGCTTTAATCAAACCAGTAACAATACCAAAATTTTTTGTAAGAAAACTTGCAATAATATCAATATCACCAAATTTTTTTACACATATCAATATCCCAGATGAAACCTTTTTCATAATTTATTTATAACAAGAAATTTCTATAAAATGA
>CAUTSU010000076.1:0-3143 GCA_963541105.1 uncultured Alphaproteobacteria bacterium | reverse complement strand
ATTACCAAAATATGTAAAACCACCATCTACAGTTTTATATATATCTTCAGGTTTTCCTGTTTTTATTACTTGTGCTTCTTTATCAAGATTTTTTTTAACTTCGTGTGGTAAATTTTCTAAATTACCACCATATGGCTCCGGTACAACTTTAACCTCTTTTTTTCTATCAACACACTCAGAAACTAATGCTTTTTGAGCTTCTGAATAATCTGACTGTGCTTTATCTATTGCATTATCAAGATTATCAACCCATTTAAATCCTGCTCCCGATCTTTCTTCACATTGTTCTTTTGTTTCATATATCTTTTCTCCTCTTGATACTGCTTCTTCACCTTCTTTTACCCTACCACATCCTTCTGTTTTAGAGCAAATACACTTTCCATTCCTTTCTTTAAATTTCTTTGCAACTCTCCATTTCAATGTTGCAGCAATACCATCAACACCAAGTGAAGCTAAGGCAGAATATTTTTGAATATCCAATTCGGTTGCAAGTTTTTCATTTCCATCTGATAACATCTCTGTTGCACTAACCCCAAATATTGACATACTACATACCTTTGATGTGCCAATCTCCATACGCCTTACATTTCTTACTGTATAACTTTCTCCTTTATTTAATTGTTCTGGTGAGTATCCAACTTTGATACTACATGTGCCAAATGACATAAAGTCACCTGTGTATTGATTTGGCGGAGTTCCACCACTATAAATGCCAGATAATCCTTCACATGCTTTTTTTGAAGCATTTAAAAGTTTTGTTTTTACATCAACAACAGCTTCAAGTTCAAATCTTGAGTGTATAGCCTTTATCGCATTTAATTGTAAAGCACAGTGATTTCTTATCTTTTGGTCTGCAGCAATAGCATTAAAACAATTACTAGGGATTTTTGAATTTCCATTCGAACATGATCTGAATACACATTCATTTAGATCATTTAGTAATTGATAATATTTATTATATTCTTCCCTTGTTGGTTCTTTTTTCTCTTTATCTTTTTCTTCTTCTTTTTTCTTTTCTTCCTCTTTTTTTTGTTTCTTTTTTAAAGTAGCTGCTGCAGCATTAGTTTGAATTGGTTGATACATACCTCTCCTTTGCCTTCTGGGTGCAGAGAAAACAGAACAACTGACAAATAAACAAACAGTTGTAACAGAAAATATAATATAATATCTCAATTGCTGTTTCATAACTATTGCCACCTTATTGATATTGTATCGCCCTCATTATATGAAGATCCGCCTTGTACAGTACAACTTCCCTTAATTTCTTCACCAATACGCATATTTTTTCCTTTATTCGTACCCACGGTTGCCATCCCAACAATAGATGGTGTTGCTTTTTTTAATATCTCTTTTGATTGTTCTATTCCACTTACTTGTTCAGATAATTTTTCAGTTCCCTCTTCTTTTGAAAACAATCCCATTATAGCAGGGGCAACACCGATTGCACTTGTCATCAATGCCATATCCCCACCAGCCATGCCACCAGGAGCTGTTCCATTTATACCTGAACCATATTTTGAATCGTATGTTGAATCGTATTTAAATAATCTAGGTAAATTAAAAGTACTATGGGAACAGAACACGTCAGAACCTATTTTATAAGGTTTAGCATCTTCGAATCTGCCGAAAAATTTTTCACTTGTCTCAGATACATTTTGCGGAAATGTAGGAAATGAAGATGGTCCTTTTTCATAAAAATCTCCACTTTCGGTTATAGCATAAAATTCTTTCTGGCTAAACATACTTCCAATTGAATATTTCTTTGACATAGAACGTTCCCTAGAATATCCGACAAAAACTGTACAGGTTCCGGCATCTTCTATATTCGATCCAGCCTTGTAATTTCCGGACATTTTATCACAAGATCTCTTTTCTAATGTTCTTACCTCTTTAAATAATTCTTTTCTAATGTTTTTTGAAAGATCCAAAGAATATGTTGATAACATTTTTGCACAACTACCAATGGCTTGGTTTAATGCATCGATTTGTTTATCTCCGAAACATCCAGAAAAATCTCCAATTCCTCCATCCATGGATACACATGCACTTTTCACACATTCTCTATATCTCATATATCCAGGAGATTGATTCACAACCATAGCAGTACAACCACCAGGAATCTTTTGACGATTATTATCATCAGTACATAATTTTACCATATCTGAATCTAGCACAGAAAACACATGTTTTTTTACCTGTTCTATATTTCCTTCGTTACTAAAATAGTCATTGAAACATTTAGTTTTCGCAAATTCTAAATTAGATTTCATATTTGCATTAGTAGTATCATAACAATCATTATACATTTCCCCGCAATGCTGCTCAGAAATCATACACTTTGTAAAATACTTGTATTTACTTTCAAGGACTTTTTTTATGTCGGTTGCTACTTTCCCAGATACAAGAGTCCCAGATCTTGCAGAGTTTTGTGATAATTTTTTTTGAGCAGCTCTATTTTCGTTTACCAAGATACGACGAGGATTAGGTCTTGCAAGTACATCATTTAACATTCGTACTTGTAATAGAAAAAATATAACTATAGATTCCATAACTATACATTTTTTCATGAAATAATAAATACTCATATGATCCTCTACTAAACTCCCTGCCCAATAGTAGCACAACACATAAATACTTTCAAATTAAAATTATGTTTATTTTATATATAGAGCATACAGCGTATGAATTAAAAATGATGGAAATAATACTGTTGCATATGGCAAGTATTTTTTCTTTAAAAGGGTAGAGCAAATAAAAAACAAAACAAAGGATATTATAATAATCTGGTATAATTTATTAATTCCAATTAAAACTCCAATTGCACCAAGTATTTTGATATCACCATTGCCAAAAGCATCGCCATATTTTTTATAAAAAAATATTGATGTTATCACCCCAGAAAAATATCCATATAATCCACCAATTGCAGAATCAAGATAAGATTCAGCAAAAATATAATGAACTGAAAGATTTAATAAATTCATATTATTTTGTGATATTGTAGATATAAGTAAAATGGAAAATAAAATAAAAGGATACGAAAAAATATCAGGAATTATGAAATATCTTTTATCAATTTCTGCCATCAAAGTAAATAATAAGAAAATTATATTAAAAACTAGTAATAACATATAATTATCATT
>CAUTSU010000075.1:0-3143 GCA_963541105.1 uncultured Alphaproteobacteria bacterium | reverse complement strand
TGGTAAGTGATATTACCGAATCAAATGGTTCATCTTCTATGGCTACAACTTGTGGAGCATCTCTTGCTATGATGGATGCAGGGGTTCCTGTATCTGCCCCTGTCGCAGGAATAGCAATGGGTTTAATCAAAGAAGGTGATAATTATAAAATACTGTCAGATATTATGGGAGATGAAGATCATTTAGGTGATATGGATTTCAAGGTTGCTGGAACAAAGGATGGTATTACTTCTCTACAAATGGATTTAAAAATTACAAGTATTACTTTTGAAATTATGGAGCATGCACTTGCACAGGCAAAAGATGGAAGAATTCATATTTTAAAAAAGATGGCCTCTGCGATTAAAGCACCCAAAAAAGTATTATCTCCATATGCTCCTCAGATGGATACATCTTTGAAGATTAAAGCTGATCAGATAAAAGTTTTAATCGGAAGTGGAGGTGCAAATATACGTGAGTTAACCACCAAAACAAATACAAAAATTGATATAAAACAAACCGGAGAACTCACCATTTGTGGAAACGTTTCTGATATTGAAAAAGCAAAAGAAGAGATCAAAAAGTTGTTTTCAGATCCAGAAATAGGTCAAGTTTACAGTGGTGAAATTGTTGGATTAAAGGATTTTGGGGTGTTTGTGAACTTAAATGCAAATTATGACGGTATGTTACATATATCAGAAATTAGTAAAATTGTAGGGAGAAAAGTATCCCATCCATCCGATATATTTAATATGGGTGACACAATTACCGTTGAAATAACAAATATTGATAAAAAAGGTAAAATTCAATTATCTTGGAAAAAATAAAGCTTATAATTCTGCAAAAAAGCGGTGTTGATATACAAAGTTAAACCGCTTTTTGCGAAGCGTTCTTGTATTTTTTTCACTCAGACCATCCCTATCTAAGTCTTGATTTATTTAGTTCAATAAATCTATTTGCTACTTGTATTACTGTAGATATATCACCTAAACGAAAACTTTCCATAAGTTCAAAACTAGTAATTAAAGATCTAGCAATTGACTTATATTTATTTGGAATTAATTGATCTTTAGCATTTGGTAACATATCCCAATTGTCAGTTAGTGCAAATATATTATTATCCTCTACGTGACAAATACGGACAGGAACACCAATTGTTTTAGAAATATTCGGGAATGGTTCAGACTTTTTAATCTTAATACTAAAAACTCGGCAAAAATAGTCATTATATAAAAAATAACACTTTACTCTCATAATAATCTACAAACTAACCAGCCAAATAGTGCAAATTATGAAACACAAGTCAAGGGAGAGGAAGAACAGCAAGCTGATGCCGACGCCTTGAACACCGCTCTCCGCCCTGGCGGAGGGGAGGGGATTCGAACCCCTGAGAGGTCGCCCCCTGCACGCTTTCCAAGCGTGTGCATTAAACCGCTCTGCCACCCTTCCGTCCGTTTTAAACTTATTTAGAAGTATTTTATTTAACTTCGCGTCGTGCCCAGTGTATGATTTTGTTTCATCCTTGTCAAGGTGATCGTTAACACCCTTCGTTACAATTCATCAATTACCAGCTGGTCAGTTACAAAGTTCTTTATCGTCCTTTCTATCTTTTCTTGTTTTAATTTCTCTGATTCTTTCGGGTTTATTATTCTGATTTCGCTTTTACGTTTGTCGTAACCCATACATGAATAAATAAACGCTTTCGCAAGGTGGCTGTATTCATCGTGGAGCATTGATGTGTTTTTAAAATTCCCAAGGCGTTCGTTGTATTCATACCGACAAAACCGCAAAGCATTTAATCCAGATAAACAATTCTTTTTATCAAAATAACACCGTGGCAAAATTGAACGGGTAAGCGATACTTGGTCGGCTTCAGCCAGTCGGGGAAGCACAACAACATCGCGACCATATTCGCCCGTTGCAATTGCACGTCTGCTTTTTCCCCATGCCCACTCTGTATTTGCTCCATCGTGTGGGTAAAAGTCAATTGCGTATTTGTATGGTTTGTTTTTTAAAACCTCAATATAATGAGGAAGCCCATAAAAATTATTACTGTAACAATCTATGAAGTAAAGTTTACCTTCAATTACCTGATAAAACCAAATTGCCGTGTCATCCCTCACCCCAATATCCCATCCAGTATAAACCGGATAGTTTGGATTGTGTGGATGATCGCCGATATGGTCATCAATTGCCGCAAGTGCAGATGAAAACACAGAACCAAGTATATCATCACTCCACAGCCCGAGTAAAAAACGGTTACATTCATGTTCCGGCAATGCATTTAATTGTTTGATATAATCAGCCGGTAAATTTATTATGTTATCCGTCGGGTTCATAAGCAAACTGACAAAATCTTCGGGGTTTTCTTGTGGTTCATCATCATTCGGGTTTACATGTTCAATGAATTCTTTGTATGCCCAATGTCCCCGGTTCGGTGGGTTGCAATCGTAATATATTTTAAGTGCTGCACCCTTAATGTTTTGTGCTAAACGTGTGCGTACTTTTAAAATTGAACGATACGACAGTTCAGACACTTCGTTAAAAAATATTGTTAAGTATTCGGTACCAAGTATTTTTTCCGCGTCTTCTGGGTTCCCGATACCACCGAAGTAAATCTGGCTTAAGTTCGGTAGTTGCCAATACACCTGTGTCTTATTCATCAATGCAAACGACGAAGCAAGAGATGGAAAGCACAGATCAATCACCTTCGGCATCTTTTAAACTACTCCCATATAAAAAACGCTTCCCATCATGTGAAAGTTTATTAAAGTCACGGGTTGTCCGTATCAATGCCCGCCCCTCGTCTTTTATTTGGTCAACATTCAACGCACGATTAAGTGCTTTGATTATTTTAAAGTTTCCGGTTTTTTCGTTTAGTGCGTTTAAAACTTTGCTTGCCCGAAGTGTATCGCTTTTCGCGCCCAGTATGTCGGACAGTGTTTTTGTAATACTGCGTTTATCTTGTTGCAATTTATAAAACCGATCCGCTTTTTTCAGTGCAGATACAGCAGATGATGGGATGTTCGCATCAATATCTTTTTTTATCCCTGCGTAAATTCGCCCAATTTGTGATGAATTAAGCATGTTTTTGCCCCGGGCAATGTCGCCACCGATTTCACTTTTAAGTGATTGTAGCTGTGTTATGTTCGGATACGCCATAA
>CAUTSU010000074.1:0-3150 GCA_963541105.1 uncultured Alphaproteobacteria bacterium | reverse complement strand
AATTCAAAAGAATTTTTATGAATTGCAGCACTAAAACACCCACACATTGCCATCTGTTCTAAAATATATTCAGGAAAGCCTTTCACCATATGAAACATAATCTTTTTTATTTTTCTACTATCCCCTATGAATGATTTCAAATCATTACCAGATACCTGAACACCACTATCTGACTTAAGAACCGCATCAGAACATGCAGAATCAATTAAAGAATGTTCTAGTGCATTATCATCTTTTAAATAAGTTTCAGCCTGTCCTCTTTTTGCCTTATAAAGCGGAGGTTGAGCAATATACAAATATCCACGTTCAATTAATTCCGGCATCTGACGATAAAAGAAAGTCAACAATAATGTTCTGATGTGTGCACCATCAACATCGGCATCAGTCATAATTATAATTTTATGATAACGTGCTTTTTCAACATTAAATTCTTCAGGTCCTATCCCTGTTCCAATTGCAGTAATTAAAGTACCAACGGTTTCATTTGATAGAATTTTATCGAATCTTGCCCTTTCAGTATTTAAAATCTTTCCACGGAGTGGTAAAATCGCCTGATTTAACCGACTTCTACCCTGTTTTGCCGATCCACCTGCAGAATCTCCCTCAACAATGAACAATTCAGATTTTGACGGATCCTTTTCTTGACAATCTGCAAGCTTACCAGGCAAAGATGCAATATCTAAAACCCCTTTACGACGTGTAAGTTCCCTTGCTTTTCTTGCTGCTTCTCTTGCACATGCCGCTTCAACAATTTTTCCGACAATTTTTGATGCTTCTGCTGGATGTTCTTCAAGCCAATCTGATAATTTCTCATTGACCAAATTCTCAACAACTGTTCTAACCTCTGACGACACTAATTTATCTTTTGTTTGTGAAGAAAATTTTGGATCAGGAACCTTAACAGATAAAACACAGGTTAAACCTTCCCTCATATCTTCACCGGCAATATCAACATTTGCTTTTTTAATTAAACCTTTTTCTTGAATATAAGAATTTAACGCACGTGTTAAAGCACCACGAAGCCCTGCCAAATGTGTACCACCATCTCGTTGAGGTATATTATTTGTAAAACATAAAGTAGACTCTCTGTAACTGTCATTCCACTTCATTGCACATTCTAAAGTGATATCATTTTTCTCTCCGCCAATCACAATGATACCATCATGAATAGGATTTTTTGATTTATCCAAATATTCTGCAAATGCTTTAATACCACCATCATAGCAAAATTCAGTATGTTTAGTTTCAAGTTCACGATTATCAGGCAAACAAATATAAACACTAGAATTCAAAAAAGCCAATTCACGCAAGCGGTTTTCCAAAGTTTCATAATTAAATTCAGTTGTCGAAAAAGTAGAAGAAGATGGCATAAAAGTCACAACCGTTCCTTTTTTACCTACTGCGTCACCCATAACTTTTAACTCTGAAACTGGTACACCATGCTCAAACCGAATATAATGTTCCTTTCCATTACGGTAAATTGTCAAATCTAAAAATTCTGATAAAGCATTAACAACTGATACTCCAACACCATGCAAACCACCAGAAACTTTGTAAGAATTCTGATCAAACTTTCCACCTGCATGCAATTCACACATAATAACTTCTGCGGCAGATCTTCCAGTTTCCTTATGAACATCTGTAGGTATACCACGACCATTATCACAAACACTACATGAACCATCAGCATTTATAATAACATCAACTCTATCACAGTAACCAGCCAATGCTTCATCAATCGCATTATCAACAACTTCATAAACCATGTGATGAAGACCTGAACCATCATCGGTGTCACCAATGTACATACCCGGTCTTTTACGAACAGCATCTAAACCTTTTAATATTTTAATGGAATCTGCTGAATACTCTTTTTGAGCCTCTAAAAAATCAGATGTATTATTAATATTTTCTGACACTATAAACCTTCCTAACCCTACTGCAAACTAATGTAAAATACATAAAAATCTTACACTTAAGATAATGTGAAGACTAACAAACATAACAAAAAAAATAAAGCAAAAAATGTATAAATTATCAATGATTATAGAAAATAAAAACGCCCATAAAAGGGCGTCTCAAACAAAGATAAATAAAAAAAATTATTTACAATATTTTTCGATAGCATCTTCAACAGAAATACCACCATTTTGTGCAGCTTCTTTTGCCTCTGGACACATTGTTTGTGCCATAACCTGTGACACAGCCAACAAAGACAAAACAAAAGCTAATGATAATTTTTTCATAACTGCTCTCCTGTTAATTGACTCACTAATGCTAAATATTCTACCATCACACTAAGTAAAATCAATCAAAAAAAAATTCCCCGAACGGGGAAAGTAAAACTTATTTGGAACCTTTTGCATCATACTCAGCTTGAGTAATAATACCATTTTCTAAATTTTGTTGCTCTTTAGTACAATTAACCTGTGCCATAACCTGCGACACAGCTAATAAAGATAATACTAAAGCCAATGATAGTTTTTTCATAACTGTTCTCCTTCTAATGTTAATCACTGTCCCACACAGTGCTCGTATTCTAACATATTAATAGAATAAGACAACAAAAACTTTAATTTTTAAAATTTTCATAAAAACAGAAAGTACTTGACAAGACGCGGGGGGGGTAGACTTAGAAAAATTTTAAAAAATACAGGAGGATGTGCTATGAAATCTTTAATTACTTTATCATTATTTACTTTTTATTTTTCCATCACATCAATTCCTATAGTTATTGCAGGAGGAAGTGGAGGTGATAGTAGTCCTTCTCTAGATATATGCACACCTGATATTATACAACGATATAATGGGCAGTGTGTAGGTGATTGCTTTTATGGTTATAGTTATGGAAAACTGAATAAATGGGATGAATGTGGTGATGGTGGATATAGGGGATGCACTCCATCACCTGTTTATGGAATATATACATGGCAAGAAATAAAAGATAAATATAAAATGTATTTACAACACAGTGACCAAGTTAAAAAATTTAATAATGACTTTAGAAAATATACAGAATATATGAAAAGTAAGTATGTAATAATAGGAGGCATAAATAATTTAGAAAAATATACAAAATGTAATAACCATACATACAAAACAGTTAATAAATATATAGATAAATATCCTTTATATACATTAATTAATCCA
>CAUTSU010000073.1:0-3166 GCA_963541105.1 uncultured Alphaproteobacteria bacterium | reverse complement strand
ACACCATCTTTATTTTTTTTAAGTTTTTCTTCAATTATTTTAAAATTTCCATCAGTATTTTTTATTCTTTTTATATCCGAATCTGAATTTAAATTATAATATATATTATTTTTATCAACAGCATAATATTCATTTAATTTTCTAAAACTTTGGATATCTGCTCCCTCTAATTTTTTCCCATTAGAATAAATGCTATTTTTATCTTTCACAATATCCTCTTTTACCTCAAATGTGTTAATATCTGCCCCTGACACTTTTTTATCCTCATAATAAACATTATTTCTATCTTTCGCATAATTCCATTCCATTATTTCAAAACTATTTTTATCAGCTCCTTTAATTATCTTATCAAGATAATAAATCCCATTTTTATCTGATATATAGCTATCTGATAATCTTTTAAAACTTGCTTTATCAATAAACTTTAAAGGCTTTTCAAAATAATAAATATAATTCTTATCTCTTGTAAAAAAATCTCCTAAATCTTCAAAAGTTTCCTTATCATAATGCCGATTTGCTTCTGCATCAGGACTTCCAATCCAATATATACCGTTTTTATCCTTCACATAATTAATAAAATCATATTTAGATTTTACAATTTTTACTGTATTTACATCCACATTGGGATAATCAATTCCATTAATATAAACCGTATTTTTATCTCTTGCCACATTCTTTTCCAAAATTTCAAATGTTTTTATATCTACTTCATTATCTCCATTTTGTTTTTTCACCGTTTCTCCATCATAATAAATAGTTCCTTTATCTCTTGCATACCCATCTTTTAATATTTTAAAACTTTCCACATCAGGTAAAAATTTATTGTACTGACCGACTACCCCATTTACATATTTCACGACAAGTTTATCATCCCAATAAACTTTTCCATCTTTAATCGTATATTCTGCAAATCCAATATTTCCAATTAAAATAATTAATCCTAACATCATAAAAAATTTTTTCATAAACACAATTCTCCTTCGTCAAAAATTATTCAATAAATACAAAAAGACTGAAATAATCAGCCTTCTATCAAAAATTAATTTAAAAATGTTGTATTTTTAACTCGCCACTGTTCCAATTTAATATGAACCCAAAAACTGTATATTCCTAATGTCACCACTATTAATAATAGCCATTTTATCCAATTTCCAAACAGTCCTATTGCAGTTCCATTAAATTGCAGCCTTCTTCCTTCTATAACAGTGTGATTTATTTTCCAACCATAAATCATGCACAAAGCCCAAGGATAACAAATTCCAAACGTACACGAAGTTAAAAGACTTCCTAAAATGATACAGCCAACATAACTTAACAGTCCCCCATCAAAATAACTTCTATTTTCCACAATCTCTCCTTATAATAGATCTGTTCAACAACTTAATTTTTTTACTTAACAAGGGCTCAAGACCCCGCACTTCAGAATATTTGTTTTATTAAATTCTAAATAAACATAGTTTCCGAACAAGTCTAATATATATTTTGTTAATAATACAAAAAATTATTAATTTCTAAAAGTATTAATATTACTAAATCTTTTTTACTTTGTATAAAATTTTTTACAAAATTATCTATTTTCTCTCAGATAACTAATAAGTTCTTGTTTATTATATTCATCTTTTTCTTTCAATATCTTTAATGAAATCGAAAAAAGTTTAAATGCTTCAGCAATCCATTTTGTTTTATCAGAAATATAAATCATTGCTTTTTCAAACATATTTTCTGCAGTTTCTATCAATTCTAGTTGTTCTTCATTTACCATATTTAAAATATTTCCATTATTATCCATAAATTCATATTTTTTCTTAAAATCATATTTGATTATTTCATTTCCATTCATCATCGCAATGATATTGCCTTCGATTACAACTTCGTTTTCCTCTTGAAATAAACTTAAAAAATCACTTTCTTGCACATCTAATAATTTCTCTAGTCTTGGAAGATTTTCCACTGTCGAATTTTTATCAAAAAAGATTTCATCAACAAATCCTTCTTTCCAAATCTTTAATTTTACTTCAGTTTCATCATTTTTTAAAATCATATTAATCCTTCTTTTCTACCTGTAAAAATTTTAATTTGAGAATATTCTAAATTTAATCTCATCAATGTAATTTATATCACATTATTAATATATTGTCAATTATAATAAAAAAAAAGAGTTTAAAAACTCTTGTAAAACATAACTTTTATAATGGTGGGACCGGTGGGGATCGAACCCACAACCTACCGATTAAGAGTCGGTTGCTCTGACCAGTTGAGCTACGGTCCCAGATTGTTTATAACTTTTTTAACAACATAATTATAATATCATAATATCATATATTTGTCAAGACTTTAATTTTATAAATTTTAAAAAGGTATATTGAGTGGTTGCATAATCAAGATGATAAAATATTGGGATATACGAATTTATAAAAATATGCTATAATAAAAGTATAATACCTATTAAATGAGGTTTTATAAAATTATGGAGATGATAGATAAATCATAAAAAGAAAGAAGGTTTAAAATTATGAAAAAATTTATTTTAATGTTAATGTTTGTTTTGGGAACATTTACTTTTTCTGAAACTACAACTAGTGAAGTAGAAAGTTTTTTCACCCCAAAAGCACAAATTTATGTTTCAAATCAAAAAGATTGGTTTTCAGGGATGGATCCAGCATCAGATAATGATGAAATAATATGGGAAAAACTTAATTATTTTATTAATGTAGTTCCAATTGGAAACAAATATAGAGTTTCATACACACCATTTGACAATGTAAAATCTTATAATAAAGAAAAATATCCAATATTAAATTATAAAATTGAAAAAAAATATTATGTAAATAGCAAAAAAAATCAAAATACACCAGTTACGGATTCGTATGAAATTAGGGTTGAATTTGGAGTAATTAATACTGGAACAGAAATAAAAAAAGGTAATAAATACGAAAGAACTGACTTCCAAATGCTTTCAGAAAATGAATTAAATGCTTTATTAAAATCTAAAAATGCAAAAAGGCTTAATTCTGAAACAGAAAAAAATACAAAAATATATTTAGATTGGTTACAACACAATGCTAATTAATGAATTGCAGAGTAGAATTTTTTTCTACTCTTAATTTTTTTATTGCAATTTCAAATCCACTTATACTTAATACTATTCTCCGTTTAAAAAGTAAAT
>CAUTSU010000072.1:0-3172 GCA_963541105.1 uncultured Alphaproteobacteria bacterium | reverse complement strand
CATATTTGTTGGATTAATTTCAATATCCGGTGGAACTTTTGCAATTATTTTTTTATCTTGAATAGCTTCTGCATTATCTGTTTGACTTTGTGGTTGTGTTTTTCTTTTTCCAATTAAAACCGCACTTATGAATAAAGTCAAACATGTAACCGATGCAATAACAATATATATATTTGTTCTTTTTATTGCAGTTTTTCCAACACTTTCAGTTTTTTTTGTTTCATCTGTTGTATGTTTTTTTCTACGTAATAACATATTTGATATATTTCAATTCCTAATCAATTGTTATTGGATACGGACAACATTACATGGAGTCGAAAAGGATGCCAATTTCCTGCAAATCGCATCTGCTTCTTCAATCATTTCAAATGGTCCAATGCGTAGGCGATAAAACTCATTTCCCTTAAATTGAGTTTTTGATAATTCATCAACACCCTTAGTTTCAACAGAATAATATGGGGTAAATTCTTTCAAAAATTCAAACGAATTTTGCATTTTATACCATTCTTCATCTAAGACCTTTGGTGTCTTTCCTCGTGCCAATTCAACTGCAAAAGCGACTTTTGATTGTTTTACAATTGGCACATAATGCGATGGTAAAACATATGCATTTGTTTTTATATTACTTTTTGGATCTCCATTTGCGTAAGCATTATTAATTCCATTTGTAAGCATTGTATTTTGCTCTGAATTTGTAGAATAGTTCATCATATATCCACTTTGTTGTGGCATTCCCATACCGTTTGTTGAATACATATTCATATTACCACCTACAGGGGCTCCCATTTGTATAGGGTTTTGATAGGGTGATTGCCCTTGATTTGCTGTTGCATCAGGAACAGCAGGAACCATAAATGGTTGTGGTGGCTGTGACAATAAAAATGGGGTTCCTCTTTTCTTAATGCATACTATTCTTTGTCCTGATCTCAAAATGATATCCCCAATACCTTCAATAATTAATAAACGTGAATAAGGACCCTCTGTTCTAAAACCAACTGGAGCTTCACCCCCCTCGACCAATAGTGAAGCGGCTGGTCTCTGCGTCATATATATTGCTTTTTCTCCAAAATCTATGTATGTAAATACTTGATCTCTCCAAACTCTCTCTGGTGCTATTACATAGTCATCTGGGTTTGGAACAAAAACATCTAGGTCAAATCTAAATTCAGATGGATCAACAGGTATTGATTTAATCCAACCAAAATCTTCACCTTCTAACATAAAGTTGTCATTACCTCCGTTACCAGCAGCTCTATTAGAATTTAATGACTTTAATGCATTATTCCCGCCTGAAACATCACTACTAAAATTATTGCTACCTTTTCTGTACCTGTGCGGAACAATTACATCAACTTCCATATTTGTTGTTGTTTCTGTATTGACAGGCTCACTTTTTAAGTAAAATATGTATTTATTTCCACTATCTCCAATAATTGTTAAATTCGTATCGGCCATTGCTCTACCATCAACAGGAGTAATCATAAAAGTATTTTTTGATATTGGTCTTCCATCAAAAAAGTCTTTATCTCCTATGTACGCATCTTTTATTTTTTCCCAATCAGGGAAATTTATAAGTGTTGTCATCCCATCGCGAAGCCTGACCGGTATAAAAGATCCTGGTTCCCAAGAAATTCTTGAATATCCTGGTTTACTCTGCCCAACTCCTAAATTAGCAGTCGGATTATTCCATGCTGCTTGTATACCATAACCTGCATCGCTTTTAGGTGCACCATCTCCAGCATCCTGAGCGAAAAGATTTCCACAAAGCATGGAAAACGATATAAAAAAGCTAAATAATAGAAACCTCAAGACTCTATTGTTCATAATACCCTCACAAACCTACCTGTGGGATTATATCAAAAATGAAGTATTTAAACAAGATAAATACATTGAAAATAATGTTAATATTATTATTGTGAATATCAATAATTGTTACAAAACTTGATATTCAGTTGTTGATAGTGGTATTATGTTACCATATATTTAACATTATAAAAAACTTGATTTTTTTTATTTATAAATTACTATAACAAAGTTACTTAAAATAATATAAAGGTTTAGATATGTTAACAAAATCTACAGTATCAATAAAAAATACAGAGGTAAAACGTGATTGGTTTGTGATAGATGCAACTGATTTGGTTGATGGTCGTCTTGCGTCAATTATTGCATTTTATTTAATGGGAAAACACAAGCCAATTTATACTCCGCATGTTGATTGTGGTGATTATGTAATTGTTATTAATGCAGAGAAAGTGGCTTTAACTGGCAACCGTAAATTATTACAATTAAAGTATTTTCATCATACGGGCTTTCCAGGTGGAATTAAGGAAATCAATGCGAAAGATACTTTATCAGGAAAACATCCAGAACGTGTTATTCAGAAAGCTGTTGAAAGAATGCTTCCAAAAACTAAATTGGGAAGACAGATGATAAAAAAATTGTTTGTTTATGCAGGATCAGAACATAAACACATGGCACAAAATCCTGTCAACTTGGATATTGCAGGGATGAATTCAAAAAATAAGAGAGGTTTATAATGGTTGTAAAGAAAGATGATAAAAAAGTTGAAGTAAAATTAGATACAACCAAGACAAAGAAAGCTACATCAAAATCTTCTCCTAAGGTTGTAAAAGATAATATTGATGTTGAAATAAAAAGGAATGTCGTAAAGGCAAATAAAGATTCTGCTGATGGATTAGAGAAGCTAAAAGATCTTGTTGATAGCAAAGGTATTGAATTATCTGTAAATACAAACACAACTTCTTGTGAAGTTAATGCTACTGATTTAAGTGTTAAAAAATATGTTGTTAAACAAGATGCTCTTGGGAGATCTTATGCAACTGGCAAACGAAAAGATGCTGTTGCAAGGGTTTGGATTAAATCAGGTAAGGGAAATGTTACTATAAACGGGAAAGATATGTCAGAGTATTTTAAACGTCCTGTTTTACAGATGATAGTTAATCAACCTTTTGCTGTAACGGATAGGATTGGAAGTTTTGATTGTATTGTGACCGTGTCGGGTGGTGGTCTTTCTGGGCAGGCTGGGGCTGTCAAACATGGTATATCGAAAGCTTTGTGTAATTTTAATCCAGATTTGAGGGCAATTTTGAAAAAGGCTGGATTCCTTACAAGAGATGCAAGGGTTGTTGAACGTAAAAAGTTTGGTCAT
>CAUTSU010000071.1:0-3190 GCA_963541105.1 uncultured Alphaproteobacteria bacterium | reverse complement strand
ACAAAGAAAAACTTAAATCCAAATAAATTTTTAACAATTGGACAAGAAGTTGAAGTAATAGTTTTGGAAATAGATCGTGAAAAACGTCGTATATCTTTGGGATTGAAACAATGTTCTCCAAATCCTTGGATTGAATTTGGTGAAAAGCATAAAGTTGGTGACGTTATAGAAGGTGAAATAAAAAGTATAACAGAATTTGGGTTGTTCGTTGAATTTGAAAACGAAATTTCTGGAATGGTTCATTTATCTGATCTGTCATGGGATAGAAATGGCGAGGATGTTATAAAAGAATACAATAAGGGTGATATGGTCAAAGTTAAGATACTTGATATAGATTTAGAAAAAGAACGTATTGCTTTGGGAATTAAACAACTTGTTGGTGGGTCAAATAAAGATAGTTCTGTTAATTTACCTGATAATATTAAAAAGGGTTCTGTTCAAACATGTGTCGTTAAACAAGTGGATGAGACAGGAATTACAGTTGATGTAAATGGAATAGAAGGATTTATTAAAAAATCTGATATATCGAAAGATAGGGCAGAGCAAAATCCAAATAAATTTACAATTGATAATAAAGTTGATGCAAAGTTGATATCAGTATCTCGTGATGGAAAGTTGACTTTGTCAATTAAGGCATTGGAAATTGAGGAAGAGAAAAAAGTATTAAAAGAATACGGATCAACTGAAACCGGTGCTGTATTAGGTGATATTTTGGGTGTTGCAATGGCAAATAAAAATAAAGAAACAAAGTAATATTTGTTTATTTTTGCAATAAAAGAAGCCAGAGTTTCCTCTGGCTTTTGTAATGATAAAGTCAATGTGTATTGTAGTAGTACCAAATTATAAGTACTATGGTAAACAGATTAGCACCTAATGCAAGTAAACCTACTAAAAAGCTTACCTTGCTCTTATTTAAATGTAGAGACCAAGCTAACCCTGACAAAACAAATGCTATCAACACAAAAATTACGATGGTGGGCATTACACCCCTCCTAAAAATAAATTTGTAAATATATAATAGACGATAAATTTATTTTTTGTCAAGTTCTTGTTTTTATGAGAAAATACAATTAACAGAGTATTATTTCATTAATAAATTTTTTCCAATTATAAAAAACTTGTTTTATATCAATTAATTAAAGTGTAAGCAATGAATATAACATTATGATAAATTAACGTTCCGTATGAGCATGATTATATATTATAAATAACATCTTTTCCATTCATCTATATATTGAACAAATTGTTGTTCATTTTCAGCTTCACATTTTTGTTTGAATTCTGTTGACTTATTTTTTATCTCCGAAGATCCAGTCCAGTGTACAATCTTTGCAAGAGTATTTTCACATTTGTTTTTTATATTTTTTAAAGTATTGTCATATTCCAATATATTACATCCTTTATTTTTGTTGTATTTAACATTATCAACAAAATTTCCAATTTTTATATTATCTAAAGATATCCCTCTTATGCTTATTGAATAATTTTCAGATATATGATTATTCGCAAACACAACACACCGTTTACAAGTTTCTGCTAAATCAAATACCAATGGATCAACTTTTGGACTTACTGAAGGTATTTGAATATGAGTATCTCCAACCTTAAATCCCCATGAGTATAATCTCTTATCAATCTTATCATATACTTCTTTTAATATTGTTATAGAAGATGAATTATTTGATTTATTCGATGTAGAGGGAGTATCATCCATTTCTCCCATTTCTTGGGTGATACCTAATCTACTGTCAGGTTTATCATCTTTTTTAGTATCTTTTTGTGTTTGTGTTGGGATTCTTCCTTTTATATTTTTCAATACTTTCGATAAAGAAAGATCAACTTTACCAGCATTTAATATTGACGACTTATCTAATTTTGATTCTGTGCCGTTTTCTGACTTGTTACTTGTGCGGGGGGGGAGGACAAACAGATTTTGCCTTATTTTGTACACAACAATTATGAGCTCGCATTTTTTCTTTAATTTTATCGACAGTATACATTGTCTGTGTACTTTGTCCTTCAAAGAAGAAAGTAAGATACAATTTTAAGCTATATTGATCTCTTGAAGACATTCTAGATACGAAACTTTCTATATTATTATTATCACCTGGTAAAGTTATATTAGAACCGTGACATAATTGAATATATTCTGTTACATATTTCGAAACATTATTTGGTTTAATTCTCTCACCTTCATACAAATCAATTTTATTACCATTATCATTAATACTTTTAATCATATTGACTAAATCATTATAAGTGTCCTTACATTTGGGATTTGATCCATCAGAACAATAATCATCTAATTTTTGTGCAGAATTTAATTTACTCATACAAGAATCTCTTTGAGCAGTTCCTTTTATAGTACGTTTTTCACAACAATCTTGTATTTCTGAATTAATCCTATCTTTATCTAACCAAGCTATTATATCTGTCATCAAAAATTTAATCTTTACATTATTTTGAGCCGTTATATCTGAATTTAAAAGACTATTAAGCTCATCTTTCATCATTAAAACATTTGATACACCACATTCCCTTTGCATATTTTCTAATATTTGTAATTTTGTATGAGTATTATCACCATAACAAATATTCGACAGCACTACCGTGAACATAATCATTATTGATACTATCTTTTTTGATTTAATTAACATCCATATAATCATTCTATCTATTCTTGTTGTGCAGAACATGAGTATTGTACATCCATACTACTACCCATATTAGTATTTATACATCCAAGCTCAGTTTTCTGGCTATCCCTTTCTTTACTTAATTCATCATGTGATGCTTTGGCATTGTTTACTTGTTGTTCAATATCTTTACGAACCTCACCTTCAGCAGATTCACAGTCTTTTTTACATGAATCTTTAAAATCATCAGATGCTTTCAAACAACACATCTGACATGCATTTTTCCACCTGCCTAAACTGCTATAATCAACTTGCCCCGCACCCTGTAAACAACGCGCTCCATCTTTTGTATATTCTCCTTTATCAATTCTCTCTTGAATCTTTTTATTCGAAATTCCAAGGGCTATCATACCCGCAATCCCAGCAGCAGCAACCATACCGTAAATCACAGATTTTTCTACATCATTTCTGTACATACGTTCATATGCTGCAATTTCTTCTTGTAATCTCTTTTTTTCTTCTTTTTTTCTATCTATATCCTTATTTACTGTTTT
>CAUTSU010000070.1:0-3204 GCA_963541105.1 uncultured Alphaproteobacteria bacterium | reverse complement strand
GTAAACATAGAGAAAATGTACAACTTAAAAATATGTACACAGAAGAATTTCAAACACTTGATGCAAATAACATGGCAGCATCAGCAATAAACACTACTGCAGAACAAATTTTAAGTCAATTAAATGAAGATACTTTTGAAAAAACACATGAATATCTAATAGATTCATCAAACGACCTTATTGAACAATTAAATGGTATAAATAAACATAGATTCGAAAAATATTTCCAAGCAGCTGGAATAGATACAGATAAAAATCAAGTGTTCTCTATCAAAATAACCCCAGACATTATCGATAAAGTCAATCCTGAAAACGAAAAAAAGACATCTTATTACTTAATATGTGATAGTAGATATATAGAAGCAAATGATATTGATTCCGTAAAATTAGAAGCAGATTTACGTGACTTAGTATATGAAAACAAAAATTTCTCAGAAAAGAAACTACCAGATTTAAAAAACAACTTAAAACAATACGCTTCAGAAATCTCTACTGATAAACTTGCAGAATTAACACTTATCAATAATAACGGAAAACTAATCTCTGTAAGCCAAAATGAACTTGAAAAAAGAATAGAATATAAAAATAAAATAGAAGACAATCCTGTACAAAACTTTTTCTTAGGAACAAGTGAAAAGCAAAAAGAACATCTTCAAGAAGTTAGAAATTCGAAAATAAAAAATTTACCAAAAATGGCAAATACACAAATAGATAATGCAGACGATCCAGACTTACATCAACCAATAAATGGACCTGACATTACAGAAGGACCTGCTCATGAAAGATAATAAAAAAAGCAATGAGAAAACTCATTGCTTTTTTTATTATTCATTAACTTCACTATCATTATTTTCTTCATTAACTTCAGTTTCAGGAGCATTCTTATATGCTTCAAAAATAGCACTTTGAATCTTTTCCCTTGCTGGTGAATTAATTGGATGACAAATATCTCTATGTTCACCAGTAAATTTATTTTTTCTACTTGGCATAGCGATAAATAACTCTCCATCCCTTCCCTCTAAAACTTTAATTTCACGTACAACAAACTCATTGTCAAAAGTTACTGAAGCAATAGCTTTAATTTTGTTATCTGAGTTTACTTTCTTAATTCTTACATCTGTAATATCCATTACGTTATTCTCCTTTTGTTGCATATTGTACTTTTGTACTACCTATATTATACATTATTAAAATAAAAAATCATCACTTTTTTGAAAATTTTTTTACCTTTTAATAACTTGTTTTTTACAAGAAAATATATTATAATCAAGTGTAGACATAGCACGGGAAAGGAGCTAAAAAAGTGGCAAACGTACAAGAATTAAAACAATACAGAAATATACATTTAATCGGTATCGGTGGTACTAGTATGAGTGGTATAGCTCAAATATTAAAACATTGGGGCTATAATGTAACTGGTTCAGATGCCAACGCATCAGATAATACCGAAAAATTAATAAACAGCAAGATATATGTCACAATTGGTAGTGATCCAAGTATCTTAAATAACGTAGACTTAGTCATATATTCTGCAGCAATTCATGATACAGATCCTGAATTATCAAGAGCTAGAGAACTTGGTATACCAACAATTGAAAGAGGCCCTTTTTTAGGTCAATTAACACACTCATTTAGAAACACCATTTCAATCTCAGGAACACATGGCAAATCAACAACATCTGCAATGGTATCAATGTGTTTTATAGAAGCAAAACAAGATCCAACAATACAAATTGGAGCAAATATACCAGCAATAAATGGTAATTATAGATTAGGTAATAGCGAAAATTTTATAATAGAATCATGTGAATATGCTGACAGTTTCTTAAGTTTCGCTCCAAAAGCCGAAATAATTTTAAATATCGACAATGATCATCTAGATTATTTTAAAAACCTAGATAATATTAAAGCAGCATTCGTAAAATTTGTAAAATTATTACCAGACGATGGAATATTAGTATATAACGCAGATGATGAGAACTGTTCACATATTTCAAAAAATACTAAAGCAAAAAGCATTACATTCGGCTTAAAAAATAAAAGTGCCAATTTTATAGCAAAAAATATTTCTTATGATAAAAATGGATTTCCTTCATTTGATGTATATCATAATAATAATTTTTACAAAACAATTAAACTATCAATTCCCGGAGAACACAATGTATTAAATGCCCTATCTTGTATCGCATTATGCAATGAATTTGGAATAGATAAAATTGATATAAAAAATGCACTACTAAAATATACAGGTGTACAACGTAGATTTGAATATATTGGAAAAGTAAAAAATGCAAAAGTATTCGATGACTATGGTCACCACCCTACTGAAATAAAAGCAGTTGCAGACGCTTTACACAAAAAACAATACAATCATTCATGGGTAGTATTCCAACCACATACATATTCAAGAACAATTCAACATTTAGATGAATTTGCAGAAGTATTAACAAACTTTGATAATATCATAGTAACTGACATATATGCAGCACGTGAAACAAATACTTATGGAGTATCATCAAAAGATATTATAAATAAAATAGAAGCATTAGGACGAAAAGCATATTATATTCCAAACTTTGACGATATAATAGATTTTATAAAAAGAAACATACAATCTAATGATATTATAATAACTCAGGGAGCTGGAACAGTCACGAAAATAGCACATAAATTAGTAGAAGAAGAATAATAAAAAGCATATATTAACTTTGAGTTAATATATGCTTTTTATTATATAATTATAATTCATAATCAAATTTAGAAATTTTCTTATAAACAAATTTCTGTCCGGTTTTTGAAACATCGCCATTCTCTGTATGATTTTTGAAAAATGAATCAGATCCTTTCAAAAAATATCTATATTTAACATCATCTCTAACTTTTCCATTTCCAATAATAATTGGATCATCCCATGTAGCATCAAGTGCATACCATTGTCCATCTTCCATTTTCACATAATTCCAAGCATGTGCTTCTGTTTGATTATTAGAATTTATTCCATCTCCATTAACAACAATACATGGTATTCCAATTTGATCACAAATATATTTCATTGTATATGCATAGCCTTGACACATACATTTATGCTTCACTAATAACCCATAAATTGTATTATTATTAAAATCATCTTTTTGATTATAACTAGTATCAGCAATAATCGTATCATGAATATATTTTAACTTATCATATCTTGTCCTATATTGA
>CAUTSU010000069.1:0-3274 GCA_963541105.1 uncultured Alphaproteobacteria bacterium | reverse complement strand
ATCACAAAAAAAAGGAAAAGTTTTAATACAAACATATAACCCAGATGCAAAAGTTATGCAATATCTGTTAAACAATGATAAACAATCTTTTGTAAATTTTGAATTGAATAACAGAAAGATTGCAAATATGCCACCATATTCAAGGTTGGGTGCAATTATTATTTCTGGAAAAAATAAAGATGATGTGGTTAATTTTAGTAATTATTTATCAAAGAAAGCACCAATTGATAATTTAAAAAAGTTTACTGTATGGGGTCCTGTAGATTCCCCGATTGCATTTTTGAATAATTATTTTCGTAAACGGTTTTTAGTTGTTGCATGTTTAGATATATCTTTGCAAAAATTAATTCATTTATGGTTTAAAGATATAAAAATTCCAAGTTCATTGAATGTTAAAATAGATATAGATCCATATAATTTTATGTAATTGTTTCAATATTTAAATATTATGTTATAATCGCTGAGTTTTGAAAGGAGTTCTAAATGCAAAAGAAAATGATTATTAATAATGAAAATAAAAATGTTAGATTAAATCCTGTTTCCGAAAATTCAGATTTTTCAGTTGCTGATACAACCTTTGCCAAGGGATTAGCTATATTATTTTTGTTATTTCATCATTTGTTTTATTTAAAACCATCTTTGGGTCTGATGCTATCAACTGGTAAAACTTTAGAATTCTATATTGCAAATGTAATGAAAGTTTGTGTTGCTATGTTTTTGCTTCTATCCGGATATGGAATATATGAAAGTACGAAAAATAAAGCAATTAATTACTTTTCATTTATGAAAAAAAATTTAGTAAAAATTTTTATGAATTATTGGTTCATATGGTTTTTATTTGTTCCTTTCGGGTTTTTCATAATTGGACCAAATTTTTTGACAAAAATGTATTACATCAATATTTCAAAAAATTTATTAATTAATCTTTTTGGTTTACAAGAATTGCTAATGACTCCATCCATAATTAGTGCATGGTGGTTTATTAGTTTGATAGTAGCATTTTATGCAGTATTTCCAATACTAAGATTTTTGATTTCATATTCTCATATTTCTGCAGTTTCGACATTGATTATCAGTTTTGTAATGTCCATTCATTATAACTCACTTGGGCTATCATTTTTTAATACTTCATTTTTATCAATGTGGTTATTTTCATTTGTATTTGGAATATTTATAGCAAAATATAATCTTTTTTCTAAATTGAGGGCTGATTTAAATAATAATATTTCATCAAAAGTTATTAAATTCATTTTATACATGTTATTATTATCTGGTTTGATTTATCAAAGAATGTATGGAACCACTATAAATGGAATGTTAATTGATGGAATACTTGCTTTTGTCATTATAATGATCGGTTATGAATTTATATCAAAAATATCATTTATTA
Organism: uncultured Alphaproteobacteria bacterium; assembly: GCA_963541105.1. GTDB lineage: Bacteria > Pseudomonadota > Alphaproteobacteria > Rs-D84 > CASDRH01 > CAUTVF01. The sequence continues at coordinate 1,884 of CAUTSU010000069.1, read as the reverse complement.
AAAAGGTGGGTATAAATTTGGGGATCCATTCTTTTAATATATTTTTATTTCATTCATTTATTTATCTTCGTTATTTCAAGAAATTCACTTATTCGTTTAACAATCCGATAGTTATTTTCTTGGTACTTTTATCAATATGTGTGGTGTTATCGATTCTAATTGAGAGATTAAAGAAACTAATTAAATTTTATGAGTTTCAAAAATATTTGTTGAAATAATTTAAATAATCTTAAAAATTTAGAATAAAAAATCCTCAATTTAATTTGAGGATTTATTTTTTTTATAAACTGAAAATAATTTATTGTGAACAAGCATTCGCAGTATCGATTTGTTCACCTTTAACTGCCCCACTTCTAATTTTGTGTTTTAATTCTGTACATTCATCTGTCCATCCTTCGCAATTGTTTGCTGCAGATTTTGTGCAAAATTCAGCAGTAACTTCAGCACTTGCAATTGATACAACACTTAACATCATAAAACCAAACATTAATGTTTTTTTCATATTAGTCTCCTTATAGTTCTTATATTTCAAAGTAATTTTCAAAATACTCGGAAATTATACTATTTTATCCGATAATGTCTATATAAATGATTATAATTTTTTCTTTAATTATTTACCTTTTGTGTTAGAATTTCCCTGTGTACTTTAAAGTTAGGAGTAGCTATGAAGAGGATTGATATTAAAAGTATAATTAGTGATAAAAAGAATAGTATAATTATTGGATCTGTGTTTTTGAATGTAATTTTATTGTGTGTCGTTTTATATCCTATGATTTTTAGTTGCAAGCGAGGATATATAAATGAATGGTATGGAAACAATAAAGTTATAGAAAGGAGTATTTTAAAATCTCATATAAATCGTGTTAATAATCTAAAACAGTCAATTAGAAATGTTTTAACAGGTGATAATGTTGACATGGATGCTTTAAAGATGGTGTTTAAGGATTTAGCTGATGAGCGTATGAAATTTAATACTATTATTGAAAATGATATGATTGAAAAATTTTCTACTATGTCAAAAAGAAAACGTGAAAGTTTTGTAAATAAAATGTTTATGAAAGGTGAAAAATCAAAAGTTAAACATTCGAAATCTGAAAATCATGGGAAGGCAAAGAAGCCTTTGATGAAAATTAAAGACAAACAAATGAAAAAAGATACTCATATGAATAAAATTAAAAGAGTAACAAAGAAAGTATCTAAAAAAGTTGCTAAATCAATGAATTAATTTTTTAAGTGTAACGATAAATGCTCCACTTCCACCCATAGTTTGTGGAGCATTTTTTATACTTTGAATATTTGAAAATATACCAGTATTGTAATTTAACCATCTTGGTACTAAGTTATGTAAAATTCCAGATTTACCAGTGATTAGTAATATATTTCTAACTTTAGATTTTAAATTTATATTGTTTTTTAAAATATCAAAAGCCTCATCTAAATTCATTCCATGAAGATCAATAATTAAATCGATTGTGATTTTATTTTTTGATTTTATGTACATAGAAAAAATAATACTCCAATAAAATATGAATAATAATGCTATATGCTTTTTAAATAAGTTCTTTCAATAAATTTTAAAGATAATAAATATGAAATAATAGTAATGTCAAGAAATTGAAAGGTCAGTGTGGTTACGGGAAACTTGGAGGAAACACCTCACCACACTGAAAGAAATAAAAATAAATAGCTATAAATTATATTGATAAAAACAGTTAATTACCCATTAGTAGTAATTAACTATTTTCGTTATTATCCTCTAATACTGATTAACCAAATTAGGATCGTAAATCTTTTCAATTCTAACATCTCTAACACTATCCATAAATATTGGCTTTTGACAAATATTTACTTCGTATTTTACTACATTATCTATTTTTTCATCAG
>CAUTSU010000068.1:0-3301 GCA_963541105.1 uncultured Alphaproteobacteria bacterium | reverse complement strand
ACCTTGAGCTCTATCTGTTTTATATTTCGATTGTATTCTTTTCGTCATAATATTCCTTTTTATTTAAAAATGAACTTGTGTGTATTCAATAGTCCAGTATTTTAAATATTGTAAAATTCAAAAAGTGGCGAGAAACCTTATCTGAAGGAAGGATAAACCATCTAATCAGCTCTACATTCTTAAATACACAATTGATCGTACTAAGTATAATTAAAACAAAAAGGAAGTCAACAGAATCTAGAAATTATATTTCATTCCCAAAAATACTTCTTGAAATATAGCATCCTTAACAGTCATAACAGACAAAACAGAAGAGGACTGTTCGCTCTTTTGAACAAGATTCCAGTCAAGGTTTCCACCAAACGTCTGTTTATAACCAAGCTCTATAGTTGTAACATCAGATATTGGATAAGATAAACCCGCCATAAAAGAATATGTAAAACGATTAAACTTATTAGGTTGAGTATTAAAAGCTTTACCATCAAAGAATGCTTTACCGAATAATGCTTCATTAACAGTAGGATCTGACCCATTTAAATTTAGTGTAGTTGTATACATTGTATAAGCAAAGCCAACACCTATGAACGGTTTTACTTCACTTATATCAATATCATATATTAAATTGAAACCAGCATATGTTTTTGAAAGTTCAGCATTAAAACCACTATCAATTGGAATCTTATACTTATCAAGCCCAGGTATTTTTGGTGCCCCATGATCTTCAGGTTTAACAGGACCACCACCAAGATTTACTCCCCCCTCAAGTGAATTTATGTTCACAATTTCTGTTTTGGAAAACAAACCACCACTACTCGCCCCTGATGATGTAACACCAAATTCTAATTCAGCATGCGATCCATCAGTCAGCGAAGATTTTCCAACAACCATAGAAAATCCAGGAAGCTGATAATCCATATTCTGAGTTGAAAAATTAGCACTAGACAAATCAATTGAAACAGTAGCTGAAGCAGACCCATTTGTAGACTTTGGGTCATCAGTCAAAATAGGACCACATAACCATTTATCAGTCGCACCAGGTCCGGGGCAATATGCACGATAGAAAGTTTTACTAATAACTTTACCCTTTAAATTATTCTGTATAGATTTAACAGATAATACTGATGTAAAACCACGAATTCCAATATATGTATTAGGTTTAGACTGAGACATAACATCAACAGAATCTGCGTAATCCGACCATGTCCTCAACCTAGCAACAACAGAAGTGACAGATACATGATAAAGTAACAAACCGATTAAAAATGTATTATATTTATTAAACAATATACAGTCTCACTAATAGAACAAAACTGTGGCTATTATAACATTTTTTTACATAATAAAAAGCAAATTTTAAAACTACTTATGAGTTTTGACATAATTTAATACGAAAACCCGAATTGCACTAGATAAGTTATAAAAATTATCACCCATAGTCCTGACTTTATCAATAGATGAGATTAAATTTGAAAGACTTTGATTTTCAAGATCTGATATTTTTTTTAATTCCATTATAAACTCATCTTCAAGTGATATGCTTGTTTTATGGTTTTGTAATGTAATTGAATACTTTTTTATCATTTAAATATTATCAAATCTATCTGTTCTCTTTACAATAAGTTCATAAAGCAAAGTTTCAAATGAACTATAATCGGAAATAGAAAGAAAAGTAACTAAATTAAATAATTCATAATTATTTGATAGCTTATTGTACACAACATATAAATTGAAAAAGTTACCGATAATTAAATAACTGTCTAATAAATCAATATCATTAAATTTATCAGCTATTGTTATGAGAGATGGAATAGAATATGTTGTGTCTTTATAATCATTTGTTCCAAATAAACATATCCCATCTAAAGATAATCCATTTGATACATTTTGTAAAAAATTAACATACTCAAATGGAATCACTGGTTTATTAAAACCTAATAATAATTGATTACAGATATCAATTTCATCTTTACTTGCATATTCAAATTTAAAAGCACCAGAGAACATAGACAAAACATTATTTATATTTTTTGTTTCCATTACTTACCTTTTGCTTTCTTTTCAAATGCTAATTTCATTATCCTACGTTGTTCTATAATATCATTATTTGTTTTAATTCTATCTTGTTCTATTTGAGAAGCAAGTTGAGTTGATTTTCCACCCTGTGAAACACCGCCACCTCCTTTTAAACTTCCAACTGCGGGAACAAATGCGATTCCGACAGGTGTTGGAGTAAATAACAATTCCGGCAAAACTAAAAAATCAGATGATATATCATCATTGTATTTATTTATTTGATAAGATATAAAATGAGATATTATAAATTGGAATGGATTTTTTTGTACAATATAAAGATTTTCAGGAGAAATTTCACCCCCATATTCTAAAGGAATTTTTAACATAACAGATGCGTTATGTGGACAAACTCCTTTATCAATTAAATCTAAATCATACGACCTAAAGCCAGCTTGAATTAATTTTTTTGTATATTTTTTGCCACAAAATTTTAAAAAATCAGAAAAAACGGAATCCATATTAAAATATAAATCTTGTATATCTTTTATATTTGTATTTAACAAATGAACTTCAGACAAGGGTAGTTCAGATAATCCTTTTTCTGATAAATACTGAGACCAATAATTTTTAGTAAGCTGCATATAATTTAAACTTTCTTCAATAACGCAATACGTGCTTTTTGTACAAAGTATTGTGCTAAAGTTTGTGCAAATTCCAAAAATGATGGTAGTATTTCATTTGTTGAATTATCTTCTAATACATCGTTAAAAGCTGGGATCGTTTTAAATTGAGTAGAATACATAACAACATTAATTGCACTATCATTCCAAAGAGGTTGCACGTCATTAATATTTAAAATATTTGCTTTATCGTCTATGATACAATAACTTTCTATTGTTATATCATGGTTTTTTGGTAAAACTTCCTGCAATACATCATCAATAGCTTTTCGAATCTCTTTTACAGCAAATACAGGGGACATAAATCTGTGAATACTGGAAAACCATAAAGGATGGTTCAAAGTTGATTCTTCAGGCATTGTTTCATTTGCTATAATTTCACCAACAAAAGGAATACTATAACCAAACAAAATATTTTTATTAGAGACAGCAAAAAAAGATATATTAAATCCGGCAATCGATTTCACATCAAACGTTCTGTAACCTTTGGATTTTAAAATATTCCCAAAATAATTAACATCAGATATATTAACAATACTATCTTCATCATAATCTATTGATATTATTGGTTCCTTTTCAATATTTATAGACTTGTCAGAAGAATTTAA
>CAUTSU010000067.1:0-3341 GCA_963541105.1 uncultured Alphaproteobacteria bacterium | reverse complement strand
ATATTATAAATATTGACAAAATATATTTTTTGTCTTATTGTGGGTGAAGGTTTGGTTATTATTGAGGTTTAATGATGAATGAACAATCTTATAAAGATATAATAAATTTCGCAATAAAAGTATCATTAATATTATCTATACTTTTTACAGCATTGGGAACAATAAAATCGTTCGCAAGTGCTAATGAATATAGTGATTATAATAACGATGATAATTTTAAATACAGGTTTAAACAATTATATATATCTGGTTTTGGATCTGTGATTTCATTTTCTGGTATTTTGCAGAAAAACAGTAACTATTTAAAATATAAGAAAGGCTGCTTTAAAAATGAGGGGTTACCATTATATGATTCACTTGGTAATCCAATACAAAACCTTGTGGATAATGGTGATATACCTGCTTTATGTAATGTAGTTTATGAATACGATCATATGGGAGTCCCAATAGATTATTCATTGGTTTCTGAAAAAATGAAGCTTGATCTTGAAGGTGGAAGTATGTGGGGTTTTGCACTTGGATTAAATACACACTCTGCATTTAGAACAGAAATTGCATATAACTCACTGTTTAAATCATTAAAAAAAGATAAAAGTATAAAAGGTCATGGTTCTGCAATTTCAGTTCTTGATAAAAATGACTATCACATTGACTTTAAATCAAGATCTCTTTTTATAAATACATATTTCGATGTTTTATTAGATAGAAGAGATTCTCCAATTTTTGTACCATACATAATGATTGGTGGAGGGATAACAGACAATAGAATATCTGTTGAGTATTTACCAAATATAACAAATCCACTAAGCACAATAACCATACCAGAAGTAAAAAATTTTAAAGCAGCATTCACAACTGGAATTGGATTTTCATCATCGGTATCAAATTATATAATATTAGATATATCAGCAAGGTATTATAATTTTGGAAAAATGAATACTGAGAAATATTATATACAAAACAACACAAAAACACCATTTCAAGGATTAACTGGAAAAATTGGTGAAACTTACCAAATAATGATAGGGTTACGCATTCAGATATAGTTTAAATTTTATGCAATAAAAAACCATTTCTATTTAACCATTTTATTGCTCGGTTAGTGATAGAAAGAGGTGATATTTCATAGACTAATTTCCAAAAATTTTTACTATGATTCATTTCTTTCAAATGACATAGTTCATGAGCAATAACATAATCAATTACAAACTGTGGAGCAAAAGCTATACGATACGAAAAAGATAAATTTCCATTTGATGAACAACTACCCCAACGAGATATAGTATCTTTAATATGAATTTTTGTAATTCTCTTTTTGAAATCAGGAAATTTATTTACATAAATTTTTATATAATTAATTAACATTTTTTTTGCAAAATCCTTAACCCTGCGAGGTAAGAATTCAATTTCTCCTGAAACTATCAATTTATTATCTTTTATAAAAATTCCTTTTTCTGCTTTACAATGCTCCACAATGTATACAGATCCACATATTGAAATATCCTTTCCATTTTCAATTTTAAAATCAGTATGATTTTCTTCTATTACATTTTTCTGTGCAAATTTTGCATATATCCAATTATACTTTGATTTTAAAAAATCAATCGCTTGTTTTTCAGAAATTAAAACAGAATGAGTTAGAGTAATTGAATTTTTCATATAATTGATTTTAATAGAAATACCACGACTTCGAATTGATTTTTTTATATCAACTTTTAAGTTCCGAATTTTACCAACATCAATTGCTGTATTATCATATGGAATTGAAATAAAAAAACACTTCATATACTTTTATTTTGTTATTGATTATGGTGATACCTTTGATAATATCAAAGACATGAATAATAAAAAAGATAAATTTATAGAAAGATTGCATAATAAAGAACTATTTTTGCATATTATTCCCGATAATTTACTGTATACAAGAACAAATCCAGTTACAAATTTTGATAAAAATTTAAAAAACATAATATCAGATATGCGAGAATTTATGATTGAATATTCTGGAGTCGGACTTGCAGGGAATCAAATAGGAATTATGCAAAATATAATAACAATTATGCCAAATGATAATGATTTCATGGCATTGATAAATCCACAAATAATTTTCTTATCAAAAGAAACGTGCGATATAGAAGAAGGATGTTTATCAATTCCAGATACTTATTATTCTGTAAACCGCCCTGAAAGCATAATTGTGTCATACCAAGATGAATATGGGAAAGATAAGACAAGTAATTTTGATGGAATAAAAGCCAGAATAATTTTACATGAAATTGATCATTTAAATGGAATAGTGTTCATTGATCATTTATCAAGATTAAAAAAACAAATAGTTGAGAAAAAATTTAAAAAGCTATCAAAGAAATTATAAAAATGGATAATCTTAAAGTTATTTTTTTTGGAACAAATGAATTTTCAGTTGAAATATTGAAAGCATTAAATAATTGTAAAGATCCTAATATAGAAATATCTTGTGTGTGCACAAAAATTGCCAAGCCATTTGGACCAAAACAGATATTAAAAAATTCTGAAGTATTTAACTGGGCAATTGAAAATAAGTTACATGTTGAAACATACAAGACATTAAAAAAAATTGAAATTCAAGAAGAATTAAAATCTTTTAAAGCAGATATAGGAATTGTCGCATCATATGGTCTAATTTTACCACAAGCAGTATTAGATATCTTTCCACTCGGATGTATAAATGTACATGCCTCAATACTTCCAAAGTATAGGGGATCTGCACCAATTCAACGTGCAATTATGGAAGGAGAAGATAAAACAGGTATCACAATTATGAAGATGGATGCAGGTGTTGATACAGGGGATATACTACTACAATCAGAGATTGAAATTAAAGACAAAAATTGTGGTGATGTATTCATAGATATGGCAAAATTAGGCGGCAATTTACTAATAGAATACTTAAAAGATTATAAAAATATTATTCCTCAAAAACAAAATAATGATAATGCAACATACGCAAATAAAATAGAAAATGATGATTGTTTAATTGACTTTCATATCCAATCAGCAAAACAAATTTATCAAAAAATTTTGGCATTATCTCCATCACCGAAAGCATTTTTTATTAATAATAAGAATGAAAAAATTTTTGTAATAGATAGTAAAATTCACAACTCTGATTTTGACATATCTGCAATTAATCCAAAGAAAGATATATTTATAAAATGTTGTGATGGCAATTATATTCAATTGTTAACATTACAAAAAGAAGGACGCAAAATATTAAAATCAGCTGAATTTTTAAATGGAAATAAATGAAAAATAAAACGACCAAAAACCGATCTAAAAAAACCCTAGGATTTATAAAAAAA
>CAUTSU010000066.1:0-3373 GCA_963541105.1 uncultured Alphaproteobacteria bacterium | reverse complement strand
ATTCTTTTAAGCTGTAATTGCAATTTTTTTTCAGTATCTGTTTTTGCAATATCTATTTTATCATTTATATTATCCTTATTATTCGATTTATTAAGTATAGAATTTATTCTTACAATTGAATATAAAATATATGCTGCTGTTTTTCCCTCTGATGCAGTTGCTTTATCTAAATTAAAAACATAACTTTGTGTCAAATCATTCATTAAATCCGCAAATTTAAGACAAGACAGCCCAACAGATTTGCCAATTTCTTTTTTTTCTTCTTCTGTAAAATCTTTATCTTTTAGCTTCGCAATTCCTTTTTCAATTGCCTCTTCTGTAACATCAGATAACTTAACATTTCCACCATCACGACTTTTTAATGGTTTTCCATCTTCTCCGCATATTGTTCCAAATGGAAAGTGTTTTAATACAGTTTTATTTTTATCAACTAGCTTTGTTTTATATGCTGTCGCAAATACTTGTTCAAAATGCATAATTTGGCGATTATCTGTAAAATATAATATTTCATCTGGATTCCATTTATCCATTCTATCTGCTATTGTTCCTAAATCTGTTGATGCGTACATCAACCCACCATTTGTTTTTTCTATAATAACAGGGGGTAATTTTTTTCCACCTGTATCTTTTTCTGTTAATGGGATTATATATGCACCATTATCAAGTATGGCAGTATTATCTTTTTTCCATTTTTCAACAAGAGCTCTAGTTATTTTATCAACTGTAGATTCTCCATACCAAACATCAAAATTTGCTCCTAAACTTTCTGCAAGCTCTTTTGCTTTGTGAATTGAAAGATCTGTAAATTGTCTCCAAATTCTGGTTGCTTCAGCATCCCCGTTCTGTAATTCATAGGTTGCTTGTAATGCTCGTTCATTGTAAATAGGATCTTTCTTTGCTTTTTCAGATGCAGTAGGATAAATTGTAGATAAATCATCTAAAGTAACACCAGTTTTTGAAAGACCTCTTTCCCGAATTTCGGTTATGATCAACCCCATTGGTTTACCCCAATCTCCAAGATGAACATCTGAAATTACTTTATCTCCTTTTGCTCTGCATATCCTTGCGACAGTTTCCCCAATTATTGTGGATCTGATATGTCCTATATGTAAATCTTTGCCAATGTTGTATCCTCCAAAATCTATAACAACCATTTTTTGTTTTTTATTTTTATTAATTCTTAACTCTGGTTTTTTTAATAAATTATTTATGTACTCAGATATAAATCTATCACTTAGTTTAATGTTAATAAATCCATTACCAGCAACAGATACATCTTTAAAATTTTCATTTTTAGAAAGTTCATTGCAAATAATTTGTGCTACGTCCCTCGGGTTTTTTTCAAATGTTTTTGCTAAACTATAAGCAATATTACTTTGATAATCACATAAATCAGGGCGATTTGATAATTGAACCAAACGATTATTTTTACTGTAAGGATAATTTAACGAATTAAGAGTTTTTTCTAGTATATTGTTAAGTAATGATTCCATTTTTGCCCCATATCATTGAATATTCGCATATTAAATTACTCATAAAAAAAAGCAAGGATAAACCCTGCTTTTAGTTTAACACATTTTAAAAATTAATTTGCCATAGTAAGTGATCTTCTGCAACTGCTATTTATAAATTGTAATATCTCATTCGGCTTTGCATACTTTGCATATTTTTGTGTTACCTGTTCAAGTCTTGATTTAAAAGTTCCTTCTTTTGATTTGAATAAATCACTATAAAAACTCTTTAAAATCCTGACTTCTTCATCTGGAACATTATTTCTCTTCAGTCCAACTAAATTTAAACCACGCAATCTGAAAGGATTATATCCTTCAGCTAAACAATAAGGGGGAACATCCGATTGAACAGCTGAATTACCAGTTACAAACGAATATTTCCCGATCGTACAAAACTGTGCAACTGAAACATCACCACTTACTATTGCGTTATTTTGAACATAAACCTCACCTGCAAATTTACAATATGCCGATGCAAGTACATTATCTCCAATAATACAATCATGCCCTACATGCACATATTGAAGAAAGACAACATTATCCCCTATCACTGTCCCTGTTGCAGTTTGTTTTTCATCAACTCTTGCTTTTTGTGATAGAACGCCTTCATCATAGTGGGTTTTTGGGGTTCCCATGTGTATGGTACAACCTTCCCTGATTATACAATTTTTACCGATTTTTAAATCTGTGTATTCCTTAGTACGATAGTATTTTAAGTCATTGGAAATTTCGCCGATAACTGCAAATTCATATATTTCTGTACCTTCACCTACAACTGTATTTCCAGTTACAACTACATGGGGTTTCAAAACAACATTTTTCTTTAAAATAACATCTTTCCCAACAATGCAGTATGGACCTATTTTAACACCGTCTTCTATTACCGCACCATCTTCTATTATTGCTGTTGGGTGTATATTTGTATTTACCGATTCCATATCATCTTTCACTACTGCAAATATCTTTTGTTGTGCTTTTAAATTGTCTTTCATACTTTGACCTTTATCCTTAATCTCTTATCTGGCACAGATGATACACAAAATAATTTAAAAAAATATTCAAAAATTATTTCAAATTATTACAAATTTTAATTTTATTGTATTGACAAAATAATAACACATTTTAATTGTTTTTTATTTGTTACCTCTGTATTCTTTCCTGGTGTTTTGTTTATCAGGTTTGTACAAAAATGCTAGAATCTAGGTTTAATTTTACAGAAAAAGAGAAATATATTTATAAGAAGTGGGAAGAAAGTGGAGCGTTTAAAACTAATGTTGAGGCTTCTTCTTCAAATCCAGATGATAATTTTTCTATTATGATGCCACCTCCTAATGTTACTGGAGTTGCCCATTTGGGTCATGCATTAGATAATTCATTACAAGATGTTCTAGTTCGTTTTAATAGAATGCAGGGGAAGCATGTTTTATGGCAAGCGGGGACCGATCACGCAGGCATTATGGCACAGATGGTTGTTGAAAAACAAATGGATAAAGAAGAAATGTCTCGCTATGATTTAGGTCGTGAACGATTTTTAAGACGTATGTGGGAATGGAAGAACTTCTCAGGTGGAAAAATCAACAACCAGTTACGTGCTTTGGGTATATCACCTGATTGGTCACGTGAACGTTTTACTATGGATTCTGGCTTATCAAAAGCTGTCTTACAATTTTTTGTTAATTTGTATAAAGATGGATTTATTTAGAAGGATCTTCGTCTTGTTAATTGGGATATACGTTTACAAACGGCAATATCTGATGTTGAAGTTGAAATGGTGGAAGAAAAAAAACAAATGTATTACCTAAAATACTTTGTTAAAGATTCTTCTGATTTTATTCTTGTTGCAACTACAAGACCAGAAACAA
>CAUTSU010000065.1:0-3469 GCA_963541105.1 uncultured Alphaproteobacteria bacterium | reverse complement strand
CTATAATCATCTGATAAATTTTTATACATATCAGATTTTGCTTTATTAATATTTTCTTTATCTACAGATGATGAATTAGAATTACTAAACTCATTATATTTCTTCATCATAGATTTTGGTTTCTTTAAAAAAGTAGCAGGAATATTAAAACGCATACCTTTCCTATATTCATTGAAGTTTGCAAAAGTACTAGAATAATCTGCCAATACAGATAAAATAAAAAACGACAAAGTAAATTGTTTATTTAATTTCATTTTACACAAAACCAAAATACCTCAGGTAAGGATAATATCTTTTTGCATAAAAAACAAGGTTTTTAAAAGGATTGTAAAATTTTACGAAGCTCATCTATAACCACATTTGACTTATCAAAATATATTCCTCCAGAACTTACAAAAGTATCCGTACCCCCTCCACCGCATCCACCAATAATAGGAGAAATATTTTTAATTAAATCATTTAATTTTACTGTATCTTTTAAAGAATCTGTTATAGCCAACGATATTGAAACTTTATCTTGTAATTTTGTGATAAAAACAGCAAAACCTTTTTCATAACTCATAATTGCCTTTAAATGTTGAAACACCTTATTACAAGCTTTATGAGATACATCAGATAATACAACATAATTAAAAGTTATATCATTTATTTGCTCTGATTGAATATTTTTTGATATAGCAGAAAATTCTAAATTAAATTTCTTTATTTCATCTTCTTTTTCTAATTGTTTTTTTCTATTTATCTCATCTTGTTTTTTTTGACTTTCATCTAATAAAATTTTCCTATACTGAATAACATCTTGTGCATTGACAGATTTTAATTTTTCTAATGCTCCTTTACCTGATAGAATTATAATTCTACGAATTCCGGATGCTATAGATTCTTCTTTTTCAATTATACATACATCAATCTCAGAAGTATTATCTACGTGAGTGCCTCCACAAAATTCTGTTGATATATCACCAATTTTAATAACCCTAACTATATCATCATATTTTTCACCAAACGGAGCTATTGCACCCGTTTTTTTAGCATTATCAATTGGCATTATTAGTTTTGAAACTGGTAATTTCTTATCAATATAATTATTAACTAATAATTCGATTTTTTGTATTTCTTCATCTTTTAATGCACGTGGATTAACAAAATCAAAACGAGCATATCTATCACAAACAAAAGAACCTTTTTGTTTAATATGATCACCTAAAACTTCAATTAATGCACTTTGTAATAAATGGATACAAGAATGATTTTTTGCAATATCATGCCTACGTTCTTTATCTATTTGCGCAACTACTTCCATTCCTTCACTAATAGTAAAGTTATCTACTAATTTCACGAAATGTACAAAAATTTTATTAAAACTTTTTACATCAATAACATTTGCAATTATTTTGTTATTTAAAATAAACACTCCAGTATCCGCAATCTGCCCACCAGATTCAGAATAAAATGAAGTTTTATCAGTAATCACACCTATTAAATTTTTATCTTCTTCAGACACATTTTCTATGACTTTTAATATTTTACATTTCGTAGTATATGTATCATATCCAACAAAATCAGTATCACCAAAACCATCTTTCAACCTATTGATAATGTTCATATCAATGTCAATGTTTTTGCAAATACCAATATTTTTATTAATATTTTTCCCATGGAATTTTGACATTGATTTCTGTTTTTGCATCTCTAAATTAAAACCATCAATATCGATTGATATATTTTTGTTACGTAATATATCTTGCGTCATATCCAAAGGAAAACCATAAGTATCATAAAGTTTAAATGCTAATTTTCCATCCAATACACTATTTTTTACATAATTATTAATCATTTCACATAGTAATGACATCCCTTTATGTAAAGAATCCATAAATAATTTTTCTTCAAATTCAATTGTTGATTTGATAAAAGATAAATGAGTGTTAAGCTCTGTATAATAGCTACCCATCTCTTTACAAACACTATCCGCTAACTTATAAAAGCATATATCTTTTATACCTAGTGAATTTATATATCTCATTGCACGACGTATAATTTTTCTTATTACATATCCTCGCCCTTCATTCGACGGAACTATACCATCAGCAATTGCAAAAGATGCCGCCCTAATATGGTCAGCACACACATTAAAAGCATTTCTATTTTTATCTGTGATATTTATCTTAAATAAATCTGATGCAAAATTTTTTATGTTAACAAAAATATCTGTATCATAATTGCTATGTTTATTCTGTAATACTGATGCAATACGTTCTAACCCCATACCAGTATCAATATTCTTTTGTGATAATTCTTTTAAATCTCCCCCTACTTCTGTACGAACATTTTGCATAAAAACATTATTATAAATTTCAACGTACCTATCACCATCTTCATCTGGAGTACCTGGTTTTCCACCTTTGACTCCATCGCCATAATCAAAAAATATTTCTGTACTTGGACCGCATGGTCCAGTATCCCCCATTGCCCAAAAGTTATCTTTATCTAATCTTATTATTTCTGAATCCGGAATACCAGCAATCTTATTCCAAAGTTTTGCAGCACCTTCATCTGTATAATGAACAGTTACTGTTAACCTATCTTTTGGTAATTCAAAAACTTTTGTAAGTAATTCCCATGAAAATTTTATTGCCTCTTCTTTAAAATAGTCACCAAAAGAAAAATTTCCAAGCATTTCAAAAAAAGTGTGATGTCTGGAAGTATATCCAACATTATCAAGATCATTTTGCTTTCCACCAGCACGTAAACATTTTTGTGATGAAGTTGCACGATTATATGGACGTTTTTCTTCACCTAACATTACTTTTTTAAGCGGTACCATACCAGCGACAGTAAACAATAAAGTTTCCTCATCCTCATCTGGTAAAAGAGAAGCAGAAGGCAAAACTGTATGTCCTTTCGATTTATAAAAATCTAAAAAAGCTTTTCTGATATCATTCGTTGATAACATATTTCCTCTTATGACTAATTTATATTCCTGATGAGCCGAAACCTCTATTACCCCTATCTTTATCTTTAGTAATAATATCAAATTCCTCGTTTGATATTTTAGATATAGGTAATTGGCAATATGGAACAATCACAATTTGTGCAATACGTTCCCCTTTTTTCAATTCGATATTTCCAGACACAGATTTTGCAACAATTCCCACATATCCAGTATAATCTTGATCAACTATTCCTATACAAACCTCAATTCCTCTTTTTAAAGCAGATGAACTTCTGGCAGCAAGCAGACCAAAATATCCAAATGGAATATCAAAACGTGTATAAGTTAATAACTTTATATATTTATTATCTGTTAAAGTACTATCTTCTGCCACATATAAATCCAATCCACATGAATTTTTTGTAGAATAAGATAAATCAAATTCTGATGTATATTTAATCATACTAATATCCTATTAAAACAAAACATACAGAACATAATCTGTATGTTTATAAAACTAATTTATATTTACAC
>CAUTSU010000064.1:0-3583 GCA_963541105.1 uncultured Alphaproteobacteria bacterium | reverse complement strand
AAGGTTATAAAATAGCATTTACTGATGCGAATGAAATTATATCGTATAATTCCCTAGATAATAATGTATTTGCATTTTTTATGCCTGGTGGAGCTGGAATTCCTTATGAATTAAAACTTCAAGGAATCGGCAATAATAATATTCGAAAATTTGTTAGTAATGGTGGTGTTTACTGTGGTATATGTGCGGGAGCATATTATGCTTGCAAACATACATTGTTTGAGGTTGACATTCCAGAAATGGCTATAAAATCAGATAGTGGATTGGATTTAATTAATGGAAATGCAATTGGCTCTTTATATAAAGAACTGAAAATAAAACCATATTCTTCGAATATTTTGTCTTCAAGCATTAGTAAATTAAGATATAAAGATAACGAAGAACATTATGCATATTATTCTGGTGGCCCATATTTTGATTTAAATAACCATAATGAAAATATAGATATTTTGGCAAATTATGAATTTAAAAGTGATAGTAAACCTGCTATTCTTCAAAAGAATTATGGTGATGGATCTGTTGTTATTTCAGGTGTTCATTATGAAATAAGCGGATCTGATTTAATGCATTCTGTATTTAAATCTCACCCAGAATTCAACGATATTCAAAAACTTGCAAACAATTTAAATAATCTTGAAAATGAACGACTATCTTTATTTAACAAAATTATGTTGAAATTATTAGAAAAAGAGCGTTAATACAAATACTTAAATTACTTCTTGAATAAATAACATTGACAATTTTTATATATTTTTTTATTCTTAAACTCAGTGTGAATTGGTAAAATGAAAGGGTTGATATGGCATGTGATAGTGGAATAAAAACAAAACCAAATACAACACAATCAATAAAATCAAATCAAGTTGAAATACAGGAGGTTAAGAATATGAATTCTTCATTAGTACTACAAAAAATTCCAGAATTTAAAGTTGATGCGTATGATGCTGCTACTGGACATTTTACAACTGTTGATAATGCAAAATATACAGGTAAGTGGTTTGTTGTTTGTTTTTATCCTGCTGATTTTACATTTGTGTGTCCAACAGAGATTGCCGCAATGAATGCGAAATATGATGAATTTAAAGAATTAGGAGTTGAAATTCTTGCTGTTTCAACAGATACAAAGTTTTCACATAAAATATTTTGTGAAACAGAAAGTTTGTTAAAAGGATTAAAACTAACGATTGGAGCTGATCCAACAAGAGAGATGAGCAGAGCTTTTGGTGTCCTGATGGAAGATGAAGGTATGGCAATGCGTGGAAGATTCTTGTTTAATCCAGATGGTATATGTGTTGCTCAAGAAGTACAAGCTCCAATGGTTGGACGTAATGTGAATGAATTTTTACGTCAAGTACGTGCTTGGCAATATACAGTAAAAACCGGAGATGTATGCCCAGCAAACTGGAGACCAGGAAAGAAAACATTACCAGTATCTACAGATACTGAAAAAATGACGGGGCATGTTGGTGATTATGTCACAATTGATGAAATTCTGTCATAAAATTTAATTTTAAGTAAGTTTGTGTTATTTTACAAAAAGATAAAGGTCTTTAATTGTTTTTTAAAAATCATAGTAGTGTAGGTTTCTTTGATAAGATAGCACACTTACTTCTATCAGAAAAAAAAATAATAGTTTGTCGATCAAATAATATGCAAGAATACAGCATATCAAGGTGGTTGATACTTTTTATATATTCGTTTTTTGTTCTTTGTACACTTTGGACTGTTAGTATAACTTACATGTATTTTTTTAATTCAGATTCATTTTTTGATAAAACTGATATTGTAGAGGAATATATAGAAAAATATAAAAAATCTATTCTTGAAGTAAATGCTTATAAGGATTTAATGAAAGTTGCTGCATCAAGACGTGAAAAAGAATATAAAGCACTCATAAATTTATTAGAGAAAAGTAAAACAATAACTAAACAAGATAAAATTAAATATATGCATTCTCAATCTTTAGCAATTGCTGAAGTTAATTTTTTATCAGATAAACTTGATGATTATTTATTATCAAATAGTTTGCGTAAGATTGATATTGCGGATCCATACTATAAGCTTGCAAAAGTTGAGATTCAGCGCGATGTTGCATGGATGGAAAAACAAAATATTAAGAAGGATAATGATAAATTGATTAAGATATCTTTATCAATAAAAGAAGCTCAAAATAAATTACTTGATAAAGTTGAGGTTTTGGCAAAAAACAATTTAAAAGATATTGAAGGTGTAATTTCAAAGTTAAATAGATCTTTTACAGAAATCGGACTTTTGGGACGTGATAAACTTCTTGCTCAAGCTTCAAAGATAGATAATGGTTTTGGTGGCCCTTTTGTTCCGATTGAGAAAGTGAATATTATGGATAATGAGATTAATAATCGTTATAAAACAATTAATAAAATTGTTGATACATGGGATGGTTTATTAAAAGTCAGAACCATTCTTCCGATTGGTTATCCATCAGAATCTAAATATATTACTTCTGGATTTGGAGAACGTGAAGATCCATTTTTAAAGGTTCCTGCAATGCACCGTGGTATTGATTTTAGAGGTAAAATAGGAAGTCCACTATTTACTACGGCTCCGGGAAAAGTTATACGTGCAAATTCTGCACATGATTACGGTCTGTTTGTAGAAGTTGATCATGGTATGGGATTTACAACTGTGTATGCTCATTTAAGTAAAATTTTGGTAAATGTTGGGGATCAATTAAATGTTGGGGATACCGTCGGACTTGCAGGATCAACTGGTCGCAGTACCGGCCCACATCTCCATTATGAAGTGAGATATAAAAAACGTCCAATAAATCCATACAGTTTTGTAATAGCTGGTGATTAAAAAAAGGTATAAAATGTTCGGAATAAGAAAATCGTTATATTTAACATCAATAATAAATGTTAACACAAAATTAAAAGGATCTATAACTGCAGAAGGTGAATTGCAGATTAATGGTATGATTGATGGTAATATAATATGTAATAAAGTTGTAATTGGGGTTACTGGGTGTGTTACTGGAACAATAAATGCTCAAAAAGTTATTGTAAATGGTGCTGTTTTTGGAGATATTCATACTTCATCAATAATACTTGGAAAAACATGCAATGTAAAAGGTGATATATATCATAATTATATATCGATTATAACTGGTGCAAGCATTGAAGGTGATTTAAAGAAGAAAACTAGTAAATCTAAAGTTTAAAATGAATAATTATAAAAGTTTTGTAATTGGATCAGATCATGCAGGGTTTAAATTGAAAGAGAGTATTAAAAGATATCTTTCTATTAAATTTCCTGATACAGAGATAATTGATGTTGGAACCTACAGTGAGGATTCATGCGACTTTCCAGATTATGCAAATAAAGTTTCCGATGAATTAAAATTTAAAAATAATGATTCAGAAAATTTAGGAATATTGATTTGTGGTACTGGTATTGGTATGTCGATGGCTGTAAATAGATATAAACATATTCACCTCATCTATCCCTGTAATAGAGATACATGAGTCATAATTTTTAAAATTTTCTTCTTTTAAAGTTTCTTCGCTACTACCATCACCATTTATAACAGAGGCTCCTTCTAAAG
>CAUTSU010000063.1:0-3659 GCA_963541105.1 uncultured Alphaproteobacteria bacterium | reverse complement strand
CGTGGTTTATCATTCGGAAGTGCCGGACAAGTATATGATAAAACTTCTATCATTGTACTTTGTGGTTCACCAACTGCAAGACCACCAACTGCATAACCATCAAAACCTATATCAGTCAATGTATTAACTGATTCCATTCGTAAATCTTTGAATGTTGCACCTTGAATAATTCCAAAAATTCCATATCCATCACGATCAATGAAAGCATTATGACTACGTTTTGCCCATCGCATCGACATATGCATTGACCTAACAGCATCAGAATATTCACAAGGAAGAGCAAGACATTCATCCAAACACATGGTAATATTACTATCTAACTTATGTTGAATTTGAATTGACTTCTCTGGTGTTAAAAAATGTTTTACTCCACCATCAATATGTGACTGAAATTCAACACCATCTTCTGATAATTTTCTAAGTCCGGATAATGACATAACCTGAAAACCACCAGAATCTGTCAAAATTGGACCATCCCAACCCGTAAATTTATGAAGCCCACCAAAATGTTCAATGATATCAGCCCCTGGTCGCATCATCAGATGATAAGTATTACCAAGTATAATTTCAGCACCAAATTCTCTAACTGTTTCCATTTTAACAGCTTTAACAGTACCGGCAGTACCAACTGGCATAAAAGTTGGTGTATGAATTAATCCATGTTTTGTCGATAAGATACCAAGTCTAGCATTATTTTTTCCTGTATCTTTTTTTAAAAATTCAAATTTCAACATGTTGATTATTTTATTATAAAATCGCAATAAATGCAAAATTATATTTAAAAGATGTATTAAATTGGAAGGTTGATAATAACTTTTAATCCCTTCAATTTTTCAGATTTATCAAGATTAATCGATCCACCATTCATTAAAACTAATTCTCGAACAATTGCAAGTCCCAAACCAGACCCATCAGATTTTTCATTAATTTTAATAAATGGTTTGAACACATCATCATATTTATTATAAGAAATTCCATTACCATTATCTTCTATTTGAATAGTAAAATTATTATTATCAAAAGTTAATAATATGCGTACTTTTCCGTTACCATACTTACATGCATTATCCAAAACATTTGATAAAATTCTGTTTATCGATTGTTCACCAATATTTACAAATAAATGTTCACAATTTTGTTTTTTATGACAAATAACATTAAATTCTATTTTACTCTTAGTAGAAAATTTTCTAATTAAATTATTAATTATTGTAATAATATCTAAATATTTTTTTTCTTCTATGTAAATACCTCTAGCATAGTTTAGATAACCGTTTAACATCTTTTCCATTTCTATCATATCTGATAATAATGATGATTTATTTCTTTTATCTAAATTCATTAATTCTAATTCTAATCTCATGCGTGTTAATATTGTACGTAAATCATGAGATACACCAGATAACATATTTGTACGATTTTCTATTGATCTTTTAATTCTGTTATGCATCGTTATGAATGCTACACCCGCCCTCCTTATTTGTGTTGCTCCAGATGGATGAAAATAAGATACATCAAAACCTTTTCCAAAACTATCAGCTGCAGTTGCCAAATTTTTGATTGATTTTACTTGATGTTTCAAAAATGGAACAATAACTAAAATACTAATAAATGTACCAAATATACTCCAAATAAAGAAAATCCCAACTGATGAAGAAAATAACCGTCTTGCAGGTGTTTTAATAACAACCAGATTACCTTTAAATGGAAGTTCCACAATAATTCTTGATGGATTAGATTCAAAATATAAATTGTAATTTCCATAAAATTTTTTTCTAAAGTTATCCTCCACTTGTTTTGCGCTGTTAATCGCAATGTATGGATATGTATTATCTTTTTTTCTAAAAATAGTATTATTCAGTACCTTAACATTCATGTTTAAATAATGATCTGAAAATTCCTGAACACTCATATTTAAAGGCTTTATTTTCTTATCAAGTAATAATAAGACTATGTCTATGTCTTTTATAAAAGTATCCAACACATTTTGATTAACATTTTTCCAATGCTTTTCAAAAAATAAGAACGCTGACACTACTTGTAATATAACAGCAGGAAAAACTATTAATAAAATAGTCCTTCCCATAATACCACGTGGAATGTAAGTTCTAAATGAAAATATTTTTCTCAAATTCATGACAATGCTATGGAATAAACCTATACCCCACATTCCTAACTGTTAGGATAAATCTATCATTATCCCTTTCAATTTTTTTACGTAACCTTGTAACCAATACATCAATATTTCGTATATTATTTGATAACTTAAGAGATTTTGCAATTATTTCACGAGATAATTGTTGTTTTTGATTAGAAATAAAGTATTCTAATAATTCTACTTCACTCTCAGTTAAATCTATTAAAATATCACTATATTTGAGTTCATGGCGATCAATATTATACATAAAATTACCGAACTTAAAAACACTACTATTATCATTATAATTTACAGTTCTTCTTAAAATACTATTTATACGCAACAATAATTCCTGCGGGTCAAACGGTTTGGGTAAATAATCATCTACTCCAGCCTCAAACCCAGAAATTCTATGCTCAGTTTCACCCAAAGCTGTTAACATTAAAACAGGTATATTATTTTTATTTAAACGCAGTTTTTTTACAAAAGTTATTCCATCCTCATCAGGCATCATCACATCAACAACAGCTAAATCAAAATTAAATAATTCCATAACACTACGTGCATCTATTGGATTAGATGCACAAGATACAATAAAATCATCTTTTTGTAAAAATTCAGAAACTAAAGCTCTTATTTTATCATTATCATCAATAATTAAAATATGTTTATAGCAATTAGACATAATAAATTATTGTTCAACTGCTTTCTTAAAATGCTTTTGTTCTACTTCATCAACTCGCGATGATCTTTCTCGCTTTTCAATTTCATCTTTCGTTATAGATTCAACCTCAAATTGCCCAGGTGCAATTCTTTGATTTGCTGTAGATCCGACACTTGTTGGTTGTTTTATGATAGTTTTAGTAGCATTAGCATTAACATCATCAAATTTCATTAACATATACCCAGATTTCTGTCCCTTTGCTGATCCAGACAAACCAAATGAATAATAACCACCTATTAGATTATAATTTAAATCTACGTAATCGATATTATATATAGAAAATATTTGTGAAGGAATATCAGATGTCAATTGACAAAGAAAAGGATCACCAATAACTAATATCGTATTAGTATCACGAATTTCAATTGTACTTTTTGCAGTGTTACAATTACTTATTAATCCATTCACATATACACTATACAATGCCGCAAAACCCATGTGTTTTAATTTACGACCAATTTGTACATCACTTAGTGTATAATTATGAACATGCACAACGACAGGAGTACCACCAACATCACCACCGAAACGTATTCCATCATGCAAACATGCTCTTGTATTAGGATCAGCTTCACACAAAGACACACGTGATTTTTGACTGTTATAGAATACTCCAATTAACGAATTAAATAAAAATGCCTCAGTTATACGATCACCTAGGCGAGTGCAAGAATGAGATCTGCACACAACAACTGGCTTATTTCCTTTATCAACGGAAATTTTACCGCTTTTAAAGTTAATATCTGAGTACTCAGCATTATCATCTACATATTCTGATAAATCTTCTTGCTCTTCAGT
>CAUTSU010000062.1:0-3715 GCA_963541105.1 uncultured Alphaproteobacteria bacterium | reverse complement strand
AGACAGAAGCAATTATAAAGGAGAAATTTATCGTAGTATTGTGTATTTAATTGCATCTGATTGTAATGATCATCTTGTTAATGGACGATATCATGCTTTTTCAGAAGATTTTAAATATGCTAGAAATAATTCTAAATTGTTTGATTGAGTATATCTGATGGATCCTTTTAAATCTCCTGAAGATTTAATTTTGATTGATATTTTATACCAAGCTTGTTATAACGACTACTACGAAACAGTTAAGTACTTAATAAAGCAGGGAGTAGATATTAATTATACCTCAAAATCCCCACAGGGTTTTTATGATCCGAAATATCTTTTTACAGAATTGTACAATTTAGGATATATCGATATTGCATATTTATTATTAGATGGTGGAATTAAAATAGATCCTCATGATTATGTTGAGAGAAAATCTGAACGTAATAATGAAAAGTGTGAAGTTATCAGCTATCTTATCAAAAAGATGTACAATTTGAAGCAGAAGACATCAAAAGGTATTGACCAAGAATCTTAAAATTCAGTACTAAAGCTAGGTTTTTACCTAGCTTTTTTTTATAAAGAGTAAGAACAAAGTTTTATTTTCATTATTGTATTTTATTTTTCTTAAAGTATCATACATTTATATTTAGATAGGTAAGTATGAAATCATTTCTAAGACAATTTATTTCTTGCTTTATTTGGAGTCGCGGGCTTAGACATGCGGTTAAAAACGGTTTAATTAAACATTATTTTAAAACAAAAAAACATTTTACTAAGTATTTTAAACAAGAGGAGAATTTAAATTTTAAATATAATTTCTCTATTGTTTTAATTATAAAAGATGAGGCATCATATTTACAAGAATGGATTGAATATCACAAATTAGTTGGAGTAGATAAATTTTATATTTATGACAATGAATCATCTGATAATATAAAAGAAATTTTAAAGCCATACATAAAATCAAAAATTGTTGAATATATTTTTTGGCCTGGAAAATTACAACAAAAGCCAGCATACAATGATGCAATTACAAAATACAAATTAGATACAAAATGGATGGCATTTATTGATAGTGACGAATTTATTGTACCAATTTCAAAAAAAACTATTCCAGAAATAATAGATGAAATCAAACCTAAGTATGGGTTAAGTATACATTGGTGTCATTATGGTGATAATAATCACAAAGTACGAACAAATGGGTTGGTCATTGAACGTTTTACAAAGAGATCATATGACAATTTCGGTCTGAATACCATTGTTAAATCTATAATAAATCCACGGGCAGTATATTATATGGAGCCGCACAATGCATGTTTCATTGGAAACAGATCAAGTATTGATGAGAATGGTTCAAAAGTTACAGGTTCATGTAGTCATAACATTAAAGATATATCGATGAATAAAATACGAATTAATCATTATTATTGTAAGAGCTGGGCAGAATATGAAAATAAAATAAAAAGAGGAGATGTAAATAGAATAGTCCCTTTGTTATACAAATCAACTTTTGATGGAGCTAATCGTAATGATATCGAAGACTCTATTATGAAAAAATATGTACGAATAATTAAACAAAAAATTAAAAATGATAAAAATTAATGTATCTTTCTGTTTTGATAAAAATTTATGGAAGCAAGCAGTTGTTACGATAACATCGCTTTTACAAACTGCAAATAAAAGTTGTTGTTATAATATTTATGCAGTTATCTCGAAAGATATATCAGAAGATATAAAAAAAATAATTTCCGATATCGTATTTAAAAATAATTCTGACTCAACAATAAAATTTTTAACTGCAAAAGCATTAAATAAAACAATTGATCATTCTCCTGGATATTATTTCAGATTACAATTGCAAGCATTAGCAAAAAACATAGATAAAATAATTTACTGTGATATTGATACATTATTTTTGAATAATTTGGTAACACTGTGGAATTTTGATATGAAAGATAACATTATCTGTGGAATCAAGGATGGGTTGAATTTGAAGCGTCCATGGAAAAGATATCAAACGAAAACAGATAAAAAATTTATAATAAAAAAAGGTTGTTATGTAAATAGTGGTGTATTACTTTTAAATTTAAAATCTATGCGACGTGAAAATATGTATGAAAAATTCATGTCATTAATTGGAGAAAAAATTTGGCAAAAAGATCAAGATATTTTAAATTATGTTTGTTTCCCCAAAATTGGATATCTACCGTTGAAATATAATTTTACACCAAGAGCAACAAGAAAATATAATAGAATGGTAAAGCAAAAATTAATAAGTGCAAATGATATTAAAGATGCAAAACAAAATCCAATTATTTATCACTTTATTAATTATAATCCATGGGACAGATTGTCAACAAATTCTTGGATGTGGTGGAGAGCTGCGGCAAAAACACCTTTTTATAATGACTTGAAGAGGTTATATTTATCAAAGCACAAAATTTGGGGTTGGTTGGATTTTATTTTAATAGAAAGAAAATTTAACAAAATTAGAGTTTAGTATGAATAAAGTTTTAATAATGGGCGGGGCAGGATATATAGGATCCCATACTGTAAAATACTTAAGATCACAAGGTTACGATTGTATTGTTGTAGATAACCTGTCAAACGGAGTAATAAAAGCAATAGGAGACTGCGATTTCGAAGAAGCAGATCTGATTGATATCAGATCATTAGAAAAAATTTTTTCAAAATATAAAATTGATTCTGTTATTCATTTCGCCGGGTTAATTCAAGTTGGTGAATCAGTTGTAAACCCTGAAAAATATTATCAAAATAATGTCATTGGAACTTTAAATCTATTATCTGTTATGAAAAAATATAACGTAAATAAAATTATATTTTCTTCATCTGCCGCTGTATATGGAAATCCAGAGTATGTACCAATTGATGAAAAACATCCAACACACCCGATAAACCCGTATGGAATGACAAAATTAATAATAGAAAAAGTATTATCAGATTATAATAAAGCATATGGACTTAGATATATTGCTCTTCGGTATTTCAATGCATGTGGTTGTGATAGAAATGGAGAAATAGGGGAAGCACACCAAACAGAAACTCATTTAATCCCTTTAGTTTTAAAAGCAATTACCGGAGAAAAGGAAAATATAAAAATATTTGGTGATGATTATGATACCCCCGATGGTACATGTTTACGTGATTATATTCATGTAGAAGATCTAGCAGTTGCACATAAACTAGCATTAGAAAAATTAGATAATTTTTCAGGTTCAATCAATTTAGGTAACTCAAATACAATCTCAGTCAAGCAAATTATACAATCTGCTGAACAAGTAACACAGAAAAAATGCCCTGTTAAAATTGATAAAAGAAGGGATGGAGATCCTGCAATACTATACGCATCAAATGAAAAAGCAAAAAAAATTTTAGGATGGAAACCTAAAATTACAAATATTGATGATATAATTATATCTGCTTGGAATTGGGAAAAAAACAGAAAATTTTAAAGCCTACGGGTAATTGTTATATCAAATAAATGTTTGTGATATATGTTTTGATCTATATTTGAATTACGTTTTATATACCAATAACGAAATGTCGGGGAAAACCCATATAAATGAAATTTTCTATTTGTTATAGACATTAAATATTTTTGTGTAATGTTATGTTCAATTAATTCTTGAAATTGAAAATTTTTTACAAAAATATTTGAGTATTTATATTGTTGAATATTAACAGATGGCTCAA
Source organism: uncultured Alphaproteobacteria bacterium (assembly GCA_963541105.1). GTDB lineage: Bacteria > Pseudomonadota > Alphaproteobacteria > Rs-D84 > CASDRH01 > CAUTVF01. The sequence goes on along the minus strand of CAUTSU010000062.1, from coordinate 16 downwards.
CATAAACAGAAAATCC
>CAUTSU010000061.1:0-3739 GCA_963541105.1 uncultured Alphaproteobacteria bacterium | reverse complement strand
GTGATAAATCGATTGCTGATGTTCTAAATTTAACAGTCGCAGAGGCACTAGAGTTTTTTGAAAATGTACCTACAATAAAAAATAAATTAACTTTTTTAAATCGTGTTGGTCTTTCTTATATTAAACTTGGGCAGTTTGCAACAACACTTTCTGGTGGAGAAGCTCAAAGGGTGAAACTTGCCAAAGAGTTATCGAAAAAATCTACGGGGAGAACACTTTATATACTTGATGAACCAACAACAGGACTGCATTTTGCAGATGTTCATAAATTGTTAGATGTACTTCATGAATTTGTTGATCAAGGAAATACAGTTGCAGTAATCGAACATAATTTAGAAGTTATAAAAACGGCAGATTACATAATTGATATCGGTCCTGAAGGTGGAGAGCAAGGTGGAAATATTATTGCAACAGGAACACCAGAAGAAATAGCGAATTGTAAAGACAGCTGGACTGGAAAATATTTGAAACCATACTTAAATATGAAAAAATAAATTTAAGACTTAAATATATATTTAGTAATTTGGTATATTAAACTGAGTAATTAGTTTATTGTAGTTTTGTTTTTATGATTTTTGACAGTAAAGATTTATCTACATCTGATCTATCTTTTAATTCAGCCATTATTTTACCCATATCTTTAATTGTTGGATTATCAAAATTTATCAATATTTTTGTAACCAGTTTTTCGGTTTCTGCTTCATTTAATAGTGTGGGTAAAAACTCCTGTAATATTTTTATGCTTTCATCTTCTTTATTTGCTAAATCATTACGATTGCCTTTTAAAAATAAATTTTTAGCTTCTTGCATTTTTTTTATACTTTTTTGAAGTAATGCGATTACATCACAATCTGATAGCCCATCGCGTTTACCATTATTTATTTCAGCATTCTTGATTTCAGATAAAGCAAAAGATAGTACATCCGCAGCAATTTTGTTATGATCTTTTAGAAAAAAATTTCTTTTTTCAATAATTTTATTTTTTAACATTCTTTACCTATAAATTACATTTCCTATTTATTTTTCTTCTGTTCAATCATATCAAATTCAAGATCAGATGTATTTAACTTTTCAAACCTCTTAACTGATTGCCTATTTTTTAAAATAGTATCATAAACAGATAAAGCATTCACTAATTCGAGAGATCTTTTTAATTGATAATCTTTTTCTAATCTTTCTTTATTTTCCTTTGATAAAGGATATTTCAAATTATCTTTCTTTCTGAAGAAGTCATCTTTTATAGCATCATTTTTAAGAGCATTTTTTAATGTTCCTTCTGTAAAGATTCTACTTTCTTCGTGTTCTTTTACTGGTTCTGATTGTTTTATTTCAATGTCTGGTGTAATTCCATCGCCCTGAATTGATTTTCCAGATGGCGTATAATATCTTGCAGTCGTTATTTTTATGGCAACTCTTTCTTTATCAAGTGGTATCATTGTCTGAACAGAACCTTTTCCATAAGATTTATTTCCAACAATGATTGCACGTTTTTGGTCTTGCAGGGCACCTGCAACAATTTCTGATGCTGAGGCTGACCCACCATTGATTAGAACTATAACTGGTTTTCCATCTGCTAAATCGCCAGAAGTTGCAAACAAACTTTGTGAATTATCTTTACTTCTGCCAATCACTGATACTATTTCCCCGTGTTCTAAAAATATATCTGAAACAGCAGCAGCCTGAGCAAGTAAACCACCAGGATTATTTCGTAAGTCAAGCACAAATCCATTCAATCTTTTACCTAATTTGTTTTTTATATCTTTTATATGTTTTTTAAGTTCTGTTGATGTATTAACATTAAATGTGCTGACCCTTAGATAGCCAATGTTATCATTATATATCCATGATTTAACAGCTTTTGTTTTAATTATTGCCCGACGAATTGTAACGTCAAATGGTTCTTTTCCTTCTCTATAAATTGTTAAAGTTACTTTTGTTCCTGGAATACCTTTCATTTTCTTAATTGCATCGGTTAATTTCTGTCCCTGAACCTGTTCCTTGTTTATATGCGTTATGTAATCACCTGCTTTCAGACCGGCATTGTATGCAGGTGTATCGTCCATAGGAGATATTATTTTAACAACCCCTTTATCCATAGTAATTTCAATTCCAAGCCCACCAAACTCACCATATGTGCTTTCATTCATATCTTTAAATTCATCTTGGTCTAGATATCCAGAATGTGGATCTTGAGCTGATAACATACCATCAATTGCTCCTTCAATTAGTTTTTGCGGGGATATATCCTCAACATATAAAGATTTTGTTATTTCATATGCTTTACCAAATAATTCAAGCATGTCTTGAACAGATTTTTCTTCTTTTTCTTTTGGTTTATTTTTTATAATTGTTGCAAATATTCCAGTTGATGAAGTTATCACAAATGATGTCACAGATAGTAAACAAAATATAACTCCAATAATAAAAAGATATTTTGTATATTTTGTAGATATTTTTTGCATTATTTCTCCTTAAAAACTGCTAAGTTATACGGTGTAAAGATATATTACTAAGTATTAAATTGCAAATACTAAAAAGGTTAATTTTTAAAAAATGTAAGCGGATTAATCGTTTTATTTTTATATCTCAACTCTATTTGCAGTAATGTGTTTTTTCCACCCATCTCTGCAATTGGTTCTCCTGCAAGTACATTTGATCCATCTTTAACAAATGATTTATTAACTCCAGTTAAAACTGTATAGTAATTATTTCCATGATATAAAATTATCGTTATTTTTCCACTTCTAAAAATATTTGCAAATATTACTGCACCATCATATGGAGCAATTACTTGTGCATTATTTTTTGTTTGTACTGTGATACCGCGTGATGTTATTCCAATTCTGTTTTTATGTCCATAATAATCAATTATTTTTCCATTTACGGGTATGGGCATTTTTCCTGCAAGATGTCCAAATTGTGAATTACGATCAGCATCTGTTATAATTGATGAATATCTTTTTTCTCTGTCTTTTACTTTCTGTATTAAATCTTCTATATTTTTCGATTCTGAAATTAATTTTGATATCTCTTTTGCTGCTTTTTGTTCTTTTTTATTTAACGATTGTTCTAAAACTTTTTTATCGTTTAATAATTTTGAAATTTTGTTTTTTTCTCGATTGACTCTTGATTTTGCAGTTGATAGCTCAATTTTTTTATTATTAATTTGTGTTCTAATGCTGTTTAAGTCTTGTAAATCTTTTTTTAGTTTTAATGAATGCTTATCTAAATACTCGATTATATATTTCAACATTATAGCTGTTCTTATCATATCGGTTGGTTTTTTAGGTTCAGTTAAAATAACACCTTTTGGAATGGAAAGAATCTTTTCCATTAATGCAATTGTTTCTATTGTTTTATTTCTCTCTTTATGAAGTTGATTGTATATAACTTTTTCAGATTTTGATAATTGTATAATTCTGTCATCTATTTTATTTATATTTCTTTCATATGTTTTAACTTCACTGGCAATTGAAACAGCCTTTTTTTGAATAGTATTAATCTCTTTTGAAACATTTTTTTTCAAAAATACTATTTTTTGTTTTTCTTTTTCTTTTATTAGAATTGTATTCTGAACTTTTCTAAGATTACTGTTTAAGTTATTTACTTGATTTGCGTAAATAGTGTTTAACGACGATAAAAAATATATGCATATACTGTATATTAATTTAGTATTTATTAACAAAATATACTCTTTGCTTTCAGACGATTGTAATGTAGTATAAATGATACGGAAAAG
>CAUTSU010000060.1:0-3796 GCA_963541105.1 uncultured Alphaproteobacteria bacterium | reverse complement strand
AATCCGCCAGTGTATCAATAAAATTAACCGATGGAGGAATATTAAATATAAAATCAGAATAATTTATACTTTTCATAAAATAAATTTTTCTATACTTTTATGACTAAAGTAGTATATTTAACAGTATGATAATATCAAGTTTTAATGTGAATTCAGTGAGGGCAAGGTTACAAAACTTAATTAAATGGATCAATGACTTTTCTCCAGATGTGCTTTTGTTACAAGAGATTAAAACAGAAGAAAAAAATTTTCCAATAATTGAATTCGAAGAACTTGGATATAATGTAAAAGTATCTGGTGAAAAATCGTATAATGGGGTTGCAATTTTATCAAAATATCCAGTTGAAGATGTTATATATCACCTTCCAACAATGGCAAATGATCCATCTGAAAGATATATAGAATGTGTTATTGATGGACATATTAGAGTTATTAGTATTTATGCCCCAAATGGTAATCCAACCAGAACAAAAAAATTTGAATATAAAATATCATGGTATAATTGTTTGAAAGATCATATTAAACAATTATTACAAAATGATGAAGAACTGATAATCGGAGGAGATTTCAATGCAATCAGATATGATTGGGATGTATATTCAATTACAGATTGTCAAGATGATGCAATAGTACATCCCCTTACAAGAAAGTCATTTAAAGAAATAATTGATTTAGGATTAACAGATGCATACAGAAAATTTCATCCAGACAAAAAAGAAGTTTATACATGGTGGGGATATATGGCCGGAATGTTCAGAAAAAATAAAGGAATGATGTTAGATTATTTTTTATTAAATAATAAAGCTGTACAAAATTTAATTAATTGTGATATAGATATGACACCAAGAGGACAAGAAAAACCATCGGATCATACACCAATTTGGATTGAACTTAAATAAAATGGATTCTAAAAAATGGTGGAATAAAGATTTATTCCCAAATAAGATAAAAAATCTAAAAAAACGCGAAAAAATTTTTGATATAATTCGCAATTACTTTAAATCGAAAAATTTTATGGAGGTCGATACTCCAATACTTCAAGTAAGTCCGGGAATTGATACCCATATTCATGTTTTTAAGACAACAATGCACGATCCTTTAAGTAATGATTCATATGAATTTTATTTACATACATCACCTGAATTCGCAATGAAAAAACTTCTTGCAACAAATACAGTTGAAATGAGTAAAATTTTTCAAATTACTAAAGCTTTTAGAAATGAAAATATCACCAAAAAACACTTACCAGAATTTACAATATTAGAATGGTACAGAACAAACTCATCATACATTGATTTAATGATAGATTGTGAAGAATTAATTAAGAAAATTGCACAAAAGTTAAATATCAAGAGTGTAAAATGGGAAAATTATAATTGTAATTTATTCGGGAATTGGGAAAAACTATCAATTTCCGATGCTTTTAAACAATATGCAGGTTTTAATATTCTTGATGCAATAGATGATGATTATAATCCAGATGTCAAAGCAATAAAACCGTTTGCAGACAAGTTAAAGATAAATGTAACAGAAAATGATACTTGGCAAGATGTATACTATAAAATCATGCTTGAAAAAATTGAACCTAATCTTGGAATAAACACACCAACATTTTTATATGATTATCCGATTAGTGAGGCAGCTCTTTCAAAAAAGAGTAAAAAAAACAAGGGTTTTGCAGAACGATTTGAACTTTATATATCAAATGTAGAAATAGCAAATGCATTCACAGAACTTACAAATGCAGAAGAACAATTACAAAGATTCAAAAAAGAATTATTCAATAAAGAAAAAATATATGGATATACTGTTCCAATAGATTATGAATTTATAGAAGCGTTAAAAGACATGCCTGAAAGCAGCTGGATAGCAATGGGAATTGATAGGTTGGTTATGTTATTTTGTAATGCAAAAGATATCAAAGATATATCATTTGTACCATTTCTAAATCAAATTGATTAAATAATTTCAATATGATAAAATTCCCGAGGATAGGGAGAACGTATATTGAAATATTTCATAGCATATATTTTTTGTACATTTTTGCTTTATGCAAGTTGTCTTCATGTCTTTGCAAGTGACGAACAAAGTTCAATAAATTATTCAGATACCACAGAAGAAAATGAAATAAAAACTAGAAGAAGAAAAAGTTGTTTAAACGATTTTAGACAATGTGCAAGAAAAACTATTGAAGAATACGATGATAAACGTGGAAGTAATGCACGGGCATGTGAAAGGTGGAAAAATAATTGTAGGATACATTATCCTGCAATATTTAAAACAATTGACGAAACAACAGATTATAAAGTAATTACAAAAAAAGATTTTAAAGAATTTACAAAGTTACGAAAAGAATATGGCAAAAAAGTAAAAGTTGAAAAAGATGGTGATAAAACAATTACGACAACAACAGAAATCGATGATGAGGGAAATGAAATAATAACAAAGACTGTTGAAACTATTGAAGAAGTTAAGGCAAAAGAGGATGATGAAAGTGAAGCTATTATAAAAAACGATGAAGTTAATAAAAGTGAGAAAGTAAATACTTCTTTTAACATAGATAATATTGTTATTGATAAAACCTCAGATACAGAAGAAAAAAGCAAAGAAGAAAGTCGAGATAAAATAGAAGCTATGTCAGATATAGCAAATAAATCGTTTAACGTTAACAATATCAATACTGATAAAATTGAAGAGAAAGATATTGTTAATGAGAGTGAGGTAGAAACGGAAACGGAATCCGAGCAGGAAGAAAATTTTCAAGAAGAAAATACAAATTAAAAAATACTCCTATTATTAGGAGCATTTTTTTGACTTATTACATATAGTAATCAACTCCACCGTGACTACTGCAAGAGCCACTACCTGTTGAGGTGGAATATGAACCATCATTACATACGGTTTTACTATCCCTTTCTCTATGTGATGTAACTCTTGCAGAAGCTGAAACACTAAATAATCCTGATGTAATAATTAACAATAAAACTAATTTATTCATTTACTTTTCCTTTCATAAGTTAATCGAACTAAAATAGTTCGTTTAACTCTACCCCCCCCTGAAATTTGTCAAGAAAATAAAGATAAAAAAGAGTAACCAGAGATCTCATCTCTGGAAAAATTAAATTAGACTAGATTATTTCAATAAAAAACCGCAAAAATCACTAGATATCAAGATTGACAACATTCATTGCATTCTCTTGAATAAAATCACGCCTAGGTTCAACAATATCGCCCATCAACGTTGAAAATATTTCATCTGCTGCTGCAGCATCATTAATCTTAACCTGTAACAACGTTCTTGATTCTGGATCAAGTGTTGTTTCCCATAACTGTTCTGCGTTCATTTCACCCAAACCTTTATATCTTTGGATAGATATTCCAGAACGCCCCAAAGCATAAACTTTATCAAGAAGTTCAGTTGAGGAATAAACACGATAAGTCCCAGATTTTGTATTAAGTTCTGCACCAGATTTATACATATCCTGATATTCAGAAATAATATCATTTAATTGTTTTGCATCTTGAGAGTGAATTACTTGAGAATCCAATGTATAAAGCTCAGAAACCCCACGTATTGATCGCATAAATGAAACATTACCTAAATCATCAATGTTATATGACCAACCTTTTTCGTACTTACTTGAAATATAATCAAGCTTTTGCACAGTTGATTTTAAACATAATTCAAAAGAATTTTTATCAACTCCAGCCCTAAAACACCCCCACATTGCCATCTGTTCTAAAATATTTTCAGGAAAGCCTTTCACCATATGCAACCTAATCTTCTTTATTCTTC
>CAUTSU010000059.1:0-3849 GCA_963541105.1 uncultured Alphaproteobacteria bacterium | reverse complement strand
GCTTATGAATAATTTATTTAATTTTATTCTATCTATAAATTATGTGTTTATAAATGCATTGTTATTATCAGAATTGCTTGGATATGATTTGTTAGAAATCGTTAAAAACAAGATACGTTGTTTTACAAAATTCAACAATGAAATTAGTAAGAATATCTTATTAAGATCTCTTATATTTATTCATTTTATTGGATATAGTTATATTCATAACCATGCAAGGCTAAATTTAATTATTTCTATAATAATTTTAATGATTTCTGGAAGTATTGCATTCTTCTTATCAAGAAGAAGTAGAAATATAGAATTATTTATAAAGTTTAAGTATATATTTTTTATAATATCTATATTTATTTTAACTTCCAATATCTTTCTGTATCCTGAAATATTTTCAATTGGAAAATCTGGTAATTTTAATGTATTGAGCTTGCTTGTTATAGGAGCGATATCAACTCTATCGGGGTTATTGATATCAATTAATTTCTTCTCTAATTTCTTGAAAATAAAATTACAAAAGCAAAAATCTAAAAAGATTTATAATAAAATATTGTTAATAATAACTGCTAATTTAATAATATTGTTGTTATTCACCGAAGCAAGTTTTATATGTGATATATTATTTATAGTTGGAATATTACTTGGATTAAACATTACTAAGAATTTAATAAATATTGATAGAGAAAAAATCAATAATACACTTACTTTTTTATTATTTATTTTGTTATGTTTAGTATCTGTTTTTATAGAAAATCTATTTTTAACTATGGTATCGGCAATGATTTCTGGAGTAATGTTAAATAATTATAAGGAAGATATCAAAAACATATTACTAGAACAATATCAGACTGTTGGCAAATAAATTCACTGAGTATATGACATTCATACAGCATTACTTTTTAAAAGCATTCAAATCAATATTCCATAATCCTTGATTTCCGTGAATTTTTACATCATTTTTATAAATTTGTTTAACTTTTAATTTCCAAGCATAATTACCAACCGCCCAATTACCGAAATCTAACTCAGTTTGACTCTGTTGTTTTATCAACTCTTTTGTAATTATCAAACAATCTTCTAATTCACATTGCAAAAGCAAACTACCTTTTGGCATATTTGTAATATTATATTTCTCTGCAAGTTTCTTTCTGAAGAAAGATAAAGGCTTTAAGGAGCTATGAATTATCAAATCCCCTCTATGATCTGTTTTCCATGATCTTGTTTCATAACACTTTAAACCTAATACAATAGCCTGAGCATATGGTTGCCATATTGTTATTACTTTCATGATAATATCATTGATTTTCTTATAATATCACGAAGCATATCTATGGATTTCCCTTTTTCATAATACCAGTATGTCCATCCATTGCAACTGGAAGTATTTTGAATTTTTGCACCAATTTGGTGAATAGAGCCTATATCATTTTTATAAGCGATCGATCCATCAGACAAAATTGTACTCTCAAATCTACCTTTGTTATCATACAATTTATCACCAGCTTTTAACAACCCATTTTCTAATAATGCACCAAAAGGAACTTTCATCAAATGCTTTTTCATTGTCATTTGTAAAGGCAATAAATCAGAAATAGGCTTAATACTTTCAATACGTTTCTTTGCATATTTTATATATTGTTCGTCCTTTTCAATTCCTATAAAATTGCGACCTAACATTTTTGCCACAGCTCCTGTTGTACCAGTTCCAAAAAAAGGATCTAAAATTAAATCTCCAACATTAGTAGATGATAAAATTATACGATATAACAGCGCTTCGGGTTTTTGTGTTGAATGTACTTTTACCCCATCTTTTGTTCTTAATCTCTCTCCACCTGAGCAAATTGGAATATACCAATCAGATCGCATCTGAGTACCTTCATTGAACATTTTCATTGCTTCATAATTAAATTTATATTTTGAAGTTTTATTTTTGCATGCCCACAATAAAGTTTCATGAGAATTTGTAAAACGAGTGCCTTTAAAATTTGGCATAGGATTCGTTTTTATCCATACAACATCATTTAAAATCCAATACCCAATATCTTGCATAACAGATCCAACTTTAAAAATATTATGATACGATCCGATTACCCAAATTGTTCCATTTGGTTTTAAAATACGTTTTGCCTCAATCATCCATTTCTTTGTGAATTCTTCATATTCTTGAATACTTTCAAATTTATCCCAAGAATCATCAACCGCATTAACAACAGTATTATCTGGACGTAACAATTCATTATTTAATTGCAAATTATATGGAGGATCTGCGAAAATTACATCGACACTATCACTTGGCATTGATTTCATAATATCAATGCAATCACCATTTAAGATAGAACCAAAACTTGGTAAGTTCTTCCCGTTCATACCACTATCTCCTATTTTCCCTTGCCTTGAATTGTATCATACAAAGAGAATCCCTAAAAGATATTTTTTATTAAAAAAGATAATTTTAAACCTTGATTTTTAAAAAATTCAAGAAAATCAATAGGATAAACAAATGTATAAAAGTAATAAAAAAAAATAACAGCAAACTTTTTAAATCTGCTGTTATTATTTAACAAATTAATATTAAAATTATTTTTTAACTTCTTCGTACTCCGCATCAACAGTTTTTGATTTGTCACTTGACTTTCCAGATGTTTCCTGAGTCTCTGCATTTTGTGATTGTGCAGCTGTTTGCTGTGCTTTGTACATAGCTTCTCCTAATTTCATCGCAGAATTTGTTAAAGTTTCATACGATTTATCAAGTTCTTCAACACTTGCATCTGATTTAGCAAGTAAATCTTTAGAAGCTTTGATATCATTTTCAACTGCTGTTTTATCAGAATCTGATAACTTATCAGCATATTCTTTTAAATTCTTTTCAGTTGAATGAACAAATGATTCTAATTTGTTTCTTGAATCAATGCTTGCTCTTTTCTTTTTATCTTCTTCTGCATGTGCTTCTGCTTCTTTAACCATACGATTAATTTCTTCTTCTTTTAAACCACCGTCTGATTTTATTGATATACTTTGTTCTTTCCCTGTTCCTTTATCTTTTGCAGAAACATGAGTAATACCATTCGCATCAATATCAAAAGTAACTTCAATTTGTGGTACTCCCCTTGGAGCTGGAGGAATACCAACCAAATCAAATGCACCCAACAATTTATTATCCACTGCCATTTCACGTTCTCCTTGGAAAACTCTAATTGAAACAGCTGGCTGATTATCTTCAGCTGTTGAAAATACTTGTGACTTTTTTGTTGGTATTGTTGTATTTCTATCAATTAATCTTGTAAACACTCCACCTAAAGTTTCAATTCCAAGAGATAAAGGAGTAACATCAAGTAACAAAACATCTTTAACATCACCCTTTAACACTCCACCTTGAATTGCGGCACCAACTGAAACTACTTCATCTGGATTAACACCTTTATGTGGTTCCTTACCAAAGAATGATTTAACAGTTTCAACAACTTTTGGCATACGTGTCATACCACCAACAAGAATGACTTCCTTAACATCACTAACACTTACCCCAGCATCTTTTAATGCTTTTTTTACAGGTTCTAATGTCTTTAATGCTAAATCTTCAATCAAGCTTTCTAATTTTGCCCTGGTCAATTTAACATTTAAATGTTTTGGTCCTGTTGCATCTGCAGTGATAAATGGCAAATTAATTTCAGTTTCCATCGCTGTTGATAATTCTATCTTTGCCTTTTCTGCTGCTTCTTTTAAACGTTGCAAAGCCATCTTATCATTACGTAAATCAATTCCTTGTTCACTTTTAAAAGTATCTGCTAAGTAATCAATAATACGTATATCAAAGTCTTCACCACCTAAGAATGTATCACCATTTGTAGATTTCAC
>CAUTSU010000058.1:0-3918 GCA_963541105.1 uncultured Alphaproteobacteria bacterium | reverse complement strand
CAAAGTACAGCTTTTTTTTTTATTTTACTGCTTTATTTATTTCCAGAATTGAAATAATTTTAAAATATTAAATGCATTTGTTTTTGAAATATATATTTTTCCACAGTATGGACACTTAGAGAATACAGATGTAATTTTTTTAACATATGCAAACATTATTACAACTGGTATAAAGGCAATTGCAATTGAAAGTAATACAAATACTAATCTGATATATGAAAAATATTTCTCAACCAAAGGTAAAATAAATTTTAAACCTTGTGTTTTATTTTTTAGAAAATCCGCATAAATTGCATTTGTATACGATCTTTTGACTGGTGTTAAAATTCCATATCTACCTGATACAAAATTTGCATAGTTTCTATCACTTAATTTTAAAGCTTTTTGAATTTCCCTATCAGCTATTTTTTTAATTTCCGATTTGATCATTGGTTCAATATCTTTTTTTAACTGGTTCGTAAGCTTATCTTTCGCTTTGGCAATTTCTGAATTGGCAGATTTAACAGATTTTTCAATCTTTGCATTTATTTCATTGATATTTGACAACTGCTTACCTACATTTTCAGATTTAATTCCAAAATTTCCGGCAACTTTTGATAATCTATTTAATTTTTTTGTTGTACTAGTAATTTTGTTTGTTTTATTTGTAATTTTATCAACTTTTATCTCTGGAATTTTAACTTTGCTTACAACTGAATCTATCTTCTTATCAAGTTGAATTTTATTTAACGTTGTATTAATTAATGTTTCATATTGTTGTGTTAATGCTGAATTCATTTTATCCATAGAATAAACGACAATAAAGTTTTTAAGTGATCTGCTTTGCAAAAATATAACATATGCAACTGGTGCAATTACAATAAAGGACCATACAATTGCTATAATCATTGCAATTTTCTTAATTTTACTGTTTGCTTTTAATACTTTGTATTCTTCCCCTGTTACGGCATTTATATTTTTAACCATTTTTATCCTTTCTATTTAATTTCTTTTAAAACCTGTAGCGACCAGATATGTTTCTATGCTCTCTGATCTGGATGATTTAGGCTTAAAATGTTTAACATTTCTAAAACATTTTTTTAAATCATTCAATAAATTATTTTCTGTTCCTCCCATAAATACTTTTGCAATAAATGTGCCATTATTTGCTAACAATACTTTGGCAAAATTCCATGCAGACTCGACTAAAGCTATTGTTCGTAAATGATCTGCAGACTTAAAACCTGTGGTATTTGCTGCCATATCACTCATTATTATATCTGCGTATTGTTTGCCTTTGTTATTTATTTTTTTAATTATAGTTTGTTGTATATTTGTATCTGTAAAATTGCCTTTTATCAATTCGCAACCATCAATTGGTAATATTGGTAATAAATCAATAGCAATTGTATTCCCTTTTCCACATTTTTTAACAGCAATTTGTGCCCATGATCCAGGTGCAGCTCCAATGTCAATAACTACTTTTCCAGAATTAAAGATCTTAAATTTATTATCAATTTCAATTAACTTGAATGCAGATCTGCATCTGTACCCTTCTAAATGTGCTTGTTTAACAAATGGATCATTAATTTGTCTTTTAATCCACGCAACTGATGATTTCTTTTTATTATTTTTAATAACTTTTTGGATTGTTCTATTTGAACTTTTTACCTTTGTAATAGATTTTTGTCTTCCAACTATAACTTTAGTATTTTTGTTTTGCATGTATGTTGGAATTATAAATTGTATTGATTAATTAAAACAAGAAAAAACATTAATTGAAAGCATGCCTGTTTTATGTTACAATTCACGACGCATTTAATTTTTAAGGAAATATCAAATGTTCATTTTTAATAAGAAAAAAATTGAAGATAAACAACAAAATAATTCAAAATCTGTTACAAATAAAAATAAATCAAAAAAAATAAATATATGTCAATCATCTAATAACATGAACTTAAGCAAGATAAATAGTTCATCTAAAGATGATAAAGTATATTTTTGTGCCTTAGGTGGAATTGGAAAGATTGGCGGTAATATGTATCTTTATGGTTATCGTGGAGATTGGATAATTATAGATTGTGGTACATCTTTTCCTGATGAAACTTTACCAGGGGTTGAAATTCTTATTCCAGATCCAGAGTTTTTATATTCTATTCAAGATAGATTATTGGGACTGTTTTTAACGCATACCCATGAAGATCATTATGGTGCGATTCCCTATATAATTCCTAATTTAAAGAAGTGTCCTATATATGGAACTCCTTTTGCTTTAGGGATGGTTGAAAATAAACTGAGAGATTCTGGTATTAAACTTAAAAAATCGCTTATTTTGAAAAAAATAAAACCTTTTGCAAATCAAAAATTTAAAGTTGGTCATTTCGAAATTGAATATATTAATGTCACACATTCAATTCCAGAAGCAAATATGATAGCATTGCATTTCAAAGAAGGAGTTATTTTACACACAGGAGACTTTAAATTTGATGATAATCCTATGATAGGTGAAGTATCAAATATGAATGCTCTTAAAAATTTATCTAAAAAAAATGTTTTAGCAATTGTTTCTGATTCTACAAATTCATTTGAAATTGAACATAGTTTATCTGAGTTAAAGTGTAGAGAAACTGTTATAAAAACAGTTAAATCAATAAAACATGGAACAATTGTATTGACATGTTTTTCAACTGCAATTGCTGTAATGGAAACGGCATTCTTAGCTGCAAAAGCATCGGGATTACACTGTGTTTTATGTGGTAGGTCAATGATACGTAATTTTGAGTTGGCAAAGAAATCTGGATATTTAAAAGATGTCGAATTTTTATCTCCAGAAGAGGCTTTAAAAAAATCTGGTCGTAAATTGTATCTTATAACCGGTACTCAGGGGGAGTCTCGTTCGATTATGACACGTGTTGCTGCTGATGCTTTTTCAGGATTGAAATTAAAGAGTGGAGATACTGCAATATTTTCATCATCTATAGTTCCTGGAAATGAAAAAGAAGTTTTTTCAGTTTTTAATGATTTAACAAAGTTAGGCGTTAATATTGTATCTATGTCAAATAATATGCAAATACATGCAAGTGGTCATGCTTCATCATTAGAATTAGGGCAGCTTTATTCTTTAATTAAACCGAAATCTGTTATTCCAATGCATGGAGAAATGATTCATTTAAAAGAAAATGCGAATATCGCGAGTTATTGCGGTATAGAAAAGACAATTATACTTGATAATGGTCAATTAATAACTATTACAAATGATGATAGTAATCTAAGTTTGGTTGGTAAAGTTCCAGTCGGTGAGATTGCGATTGATGGGTTATCTCAAGTGAAAACTACTAATAATTTATTTAAAGATAGGCGAAAAATAAATTATAATGGAGCCGTGTTTGTATCAGTTGTTTTTGATTTGTCATTGCATAAATTAAATAATGTGGATGTTAGTTTTATCGGTGTAATGGATAGTGATCAGATAATTATTTTAAAATCTAATATTAAGCAGTTAATTGAACAGATGATGCAGAAATTAAAAAAAAGTAATTTAAAACATAAAGATAAAATTAAAGATTTAATTGAATCTGGAATTCGTAGTGCAGTATATGGATATACAAATAAAAAACCACAAATAGTTTCTCATATAACTATAAATTAGTCAGAAAGGAAGATAAAATGTTGCAAGGGTTATCCCCTAATTTAAATATAATAACAAAATCAATTGATAGAGCATCTAAAATTTTGTTAAGGGATTTTGGTGAGATTCAGCAATTACAAAACTCATTAAATGGTATTAATAAATTTGTAATATCTTCAAAAAGAAAAACAGAATCTGTTTTAATAAATGAGTTATTGTCATCACGTCCTACTTCTGGATATGCGTCATTAGGTGTCAAGAAAATCGGGACAAATAAAAATGAATTTTTTGTAATCAATCCAATTGATGGG
>CAUTSU010000057.1:0-3928 GCA_963541105.1 uncultured Alphaproteobacteria bacterium | reverse complement strand
AATTATGATTGAATAATATTAAATATTTGTATTTTTAATTCATTTATTCCGCTGTTATTTTTTGATGAAGTAAAAATTGTATCCTTTATCATTGCAGGATGTTCTTTATATAACTTATCAAAATCTTTTATCAAATCAGATGTTTTCTTTGCATCATTCTTATCTATTTTTGTAAAAATTATCTGGTATGGTACTGCACTGTCATCAAGTAACTTCATCATGGATATATCAATATCTTTGATGCCGTGTCTTGAATCTATTAATAAGAATACTCTTCTTAAATCTACACGTCCTGATAAATATATTTTTGTGAAGGTATTCCATTCTTTAACTTCTTTTTTGGGTGCTTTTGCAAAACCATATCCTGGAAGATCAGTAATAATCAACTTGCCAATATAATCGAATAAATTAATTGTTTGTGTTCTTCCGGGTGTTGCCGATGTCTTGGCAAGTCCATCGACCCCAGTTAATGTATTTATTAAAGATGATTTGCCAACATTACTACGACCGATAAAACATATTTCTGGTAAATTATAATATGGAATACTGTACAGATCTTTCCACGAACCAATGAATACTGTTTTATCTTTAAATAATTCCTTTAATTGCATTTATTTTTATTCCAATAATAATTTGCAATTTCTTGTTGAATTATACCTAAAATATTACCGACAATATAATACAATATTAATCCACTTGGTAAAAATGCAAACATAAATGTCATAATGTATGGCATATATTTTGTTGCTTTTGCTGCAGGATTTGCATTGTCACTATTTCCACTATTTTGTAATTTTATTTGTATCAGCATAGTAATACCAAGTAATATTGGTAATATGAATAGTGGGTCAGGTAATGTTAAATCATTGATCCAAATGAATTTAGACTGTCGCATTTCAATTGTTATAATCAGCGCTCTCCACATTGCCAAAAATATTGGTATTTGTATTAATAACTGAGTAAATAATGAAAATGGATTTATTTTATGCTTTTTATATAGCATCGCTATTTGCATTTGTTGTTGAAGTTTGTTATCAGAATAATATGTTTGAATTCTTTTTAATTCTGGTGCCATTTGTTTCATTTTATTTGTCATTTTCATTTGTTTTATAGACAAAGGTAGCAAAATAAACTTCATAATTATTGCAAATAATATAATTGCGATACTCATACTGTTAAAATATTTATTTAAAAATCGCAATAGATTTGCCGCAGGACGTGCAATAAAAAAGAATGATCCATAATCAACAATTGTATTAAAACGAGGCATAGATATTTCTTTTGAATATTTTTCAATCACATCAATTTCTTTTGCCCCAGCAAAAATTTGAAAAGTATATGAATATTTACTGTTCGGTTTAATGATAATAGGATTTATATCGCTAATTTTTACTTGAAAATTTTTTATATCCTGATTTTTCCCATCCTTATTTATAACTCTAGATAAGTTTTTATTGTATACAATCGATACATCGACGGGAAAATTAGAGATTAAAGTGTTTGCAAAATAATTATTTGTCCATCCTATCACCGATTTATCATTTAATGAAGATCGTATTATATTTTTATCTTCAATTGTTTTATATTTGATTTCTTCTGTTTCATTATTTGTTATAATTGTAATACCAGCAAATGATGATTTATTAATATTTTTAATATCTATTGATTGTTGTATTAATTTATATGGGATAAGTTCAACTGTATTATTTGTTGGATTGATAATTTCATCAATAATTTCAAATATATATCCATTATTGAACTTAAATATACGATTAAATATAAAACCACTTTTATTTTGTATATAAAATGTATATGTATTATTCTTAACTGATTTTAATTTCCATTTTGAGTTATCATCTGGTAAATCTATAAAAAATTTATTTGTGCCAGAATTTATAAACCCTAACTTTATAAATGAATATGTATCATTTTTAATTCCGTCTTTTGAGTATATTGGTGATAACATATCAACATTACTTTTGTTATCATTTTTTTTGTATTTACCAAGTGTAACATTATCAATAGTAATTCCATTTTTATTTAAATTACCAATTAAAAAATTATCTTTTTCTGCAAAGTTTATATAATCTTGCTTTATAAATTGTTCACTTTGTTGATTTGCATCAATATGTTGGTTTTCGAAATTTTTTCCAAAGAAAAAATAATTAATAAGTATTGCAAAAGTCATTGACCAAATTAAAAGCGATAATGTATTACTACTTTTTCCAGCAACCTGGTTACTTTGATTATTTCCACCTGTAGTATTCATTTGCTTTTGATATTCTTCCAGTTTCTTTTGTAAGTTTTCTTTAAATTTATTAAACATTATTTTCCCTTCCTGTTAAATCTTTCACCTTTAATCATTCTTTTAAAATGGTTACATGCCCAAATAAACTGACTACATAATTCATTATAAGGTAAATCAATTATGTTATGTTTAGCAATAAAAATATAATCATAGTCGTTCGTTAACAAATCTCTAATGTTATTATTCACAACTGATCTCATTTTTCTTTTTGCATAATTCCTAATAGTTGCAAGCTTGCTAATCGTTTTTTTTGAAGCAATAAAGGCAACCCTAATAATAATTTTTCCAGATGGTGTTTTATTATTATTTAAAAATCTTGTTGGTGCACCAGTAATTATAAATGCTGAAGTATTCCAAGTTAGGACTCCATTTTGTGGTAAATAATTATTACGATCTTCAGTGTTTAAAGTTTTATGCATTAATTTTACATTACCTCGAATTCGCATAAAATCGTGCAAATTACTACTCATAGTTTTTAGAATAATATTCGATCCAGATTTACGTAATAACATTTTGAAAGATTATTCATATGCTTATAATTATATCAAGTAAATAAATGATTTATTTAATTCTTGAGATATAAAAAAATATTACTATAATACGGCTAGGCATATTTATCTATGCTTAGTATCTTTGGATACGGAGGATTAGAACCCTTTAATTACAACGGCGGGAATAGCGTCGTTATTCACTGTTCAATAATTGATTGTTTGAGTAGTGATTCTACTTCCTCGACTGAGGTCGGGGAGCCATAGTTATAAAACAAGGTTTTATACCTGAAAGCTATGGAGTCATTTTTGTAATTATGATGTTCTAACTCTCCGACCATTTGTGAAACACAAATGGTTTTTTGAATCTGTTAGTTCGTTGCGTTAACAGATATGTTTAGTTCAACTTGGAGAAGAATGCTATGTTAGTAAGGAAGAAATCAATATTTGTATGTGTATCAATAATAATATCAATATTAATCAATTATCAAAAGCCATTACATTCAAAAGAAGTCGAGGATATAGATAGTGTAATATCTAATATGTGGAATAGGATAGGAAATGAAGTTGATGGTATATCTAGCTCAAAACAAAGTGAATATGAAGGGAAGTTAACAGAAAAGTTTAAAGTAAGAGGTATAAATGAAACTAAATTAGGAAAAGAAAGAATAGAAGAATTAAAAACAGAATTTTCAAAAAGTTTAAAGAAACATTATCCAAAGAAAGATGAGGCTAAATATAAAAGTCGTATTTTAGGTATAGAAGCTGATAAAAGAGATGAAGAAATAAACAAAATAATACAAGAAGAAGTAAATAACATAAAATCAAGCTTTGACAACCTATTGACCAATAAAATCGGGGAAATTCAGAGTGAGGTTGATAAAGTTGAACAAAATATTGAAAATACACTTATTGAAGAATTAGTTGAAGAAATAATAACAGTAAGAAAAAAAGCATATGGAAAATTAAAAAATGATATTGATATCAAAATTGACGAGCAGAAAAAATACTATAATAACAAGACACAAGAATTAAATAAGAAATGTAAATCTAGTATTCCAATTAATGTAGATATACAAAAGAGAAAGGATTTTTTTGCCAAATGTGATGGCACTACAGAAGAAATACAAAC
>CAUTSU010000056.1:0-3962 GCA_963541105.1 uncultured Alphaproteobacteria bacterium | reverse complement strand
AACAAGGTTATAAACATTTAAATATAAATCCAAAATCAATAACAGAACAACAATTGTTTTAAAATTAGAAGACAAAGATGAATACAGGATATTTTGAAAACAATATACATTACCTAACAAGCAGGATTTATTATTACAATACTGATGCAGGCGGTGTTGTATATCATGGAAGGTATTTAGATATATGTGAAATTGCCAGAACAGAAATGATAGATTCAATTGTTAAAATAAATCCAGATGATTATAAAACTATGTCCACAGTTGTCAGATCTCTATCAGTCGAATATAAAAAACCTGCACTGTTATACGATATAATAACAACAAAAACACAAATAATGGAAGTAAAAGGAGCTTCTGTTAAAATCAAACAAACAATTTTAAGAGACAGTATTGAGTTAGTTATTGTAAATTTAGTAATCGCATTTGTTGATCTAACAAAAATGGTAGCGTGTAGAATCCCGGAAGATGTTCAAATTCTATTAAAAAAATTCATATCTCATTAAGTAGAAATAAAAATCTCTACACGCAAAATGTGTAGAGACAAAAAATATTACAATCTACGAAGGATACGCTATCCACATATATCTTCAAGATTTACGAATATTAACGCCAAACAAATCAGAACAATGATATAAAAAGACATTATCAATACCTCCCACAAATAAACTAGTACATCGATTGTAATTATTATCTTTAAATTTGTAAATAAACTTCTTTAAACAAAACCCCCTGCAAAATACAATGCAAGGGGATAAAATAAGCAGGAGTGAATAATAAAAACTATTCATAAACTAAGCCCTAACAAGGGCTAGCCAGGTGACCACAGAAAACGCCACCTCTCCTTCAAAAGATCCATTGGACCACCTCCTAGAAATAAGATAATGTGATTATGGTATAAACAATATTTCTTTTTGTCAAGTATATTTATACAAAGATATAGCAAAAGTGTAAAAAATAAAAAAATGAATAAACGTAATTAGTTAATAAAATCCTACTTAAATGAAAGTATTACTAATAAACTAAATAATAACCTTTTTTATACATGCATTTTTTATACCTTCCACTTGTCCAGTGAGATGTTCCCGGTGGAAATTGCACAGCAATTCGCTGGCTAGTGTCAGCATATCTTCGATTTTCAAATGTTGCCCAAAAACCATCCCATTTTGGCATAACTCTAGGTGATAAAGGATCAAGCATTTTCATAAATTGGCTTTGCATTGGAATAGAATCTATACCAAAACATTTCATATGATCTTTAGTAAATTGATCAAAAGTTACATAATCATTTTGCCAATTAAATACAGAAGCATTATCAGTATTTCTCAATTTAGGTGGAACCAAACATCCACTTAACAAAAGTAGATTACAACACAAAATAATGTTAAACAGCTTGGATGAACGCATGGCGTGATTATAACACACAACAAAAACTTTTAAAAATATTTTTAATAAATTGGAATCATCTTGATTTCTATACGATTATTCAATGCTTTACCCTTTAAAGTTGAATCATTATCAATTCTTCTTGCTGCACCTAATCCAGTTATAAACATACGTTCAGAATAAATTCCATTTGAATTTAGAAATTTTGCAAGCGTCCCTGCCCTTATTTTTGAAACACGTAAATTCGTTGATGGGTTTCCTATATGACTTGTATGTCCAGTTAATTCAATATAAGTTTTTGGATATTTATTTAACACATCAATTAAATAATACAGGTATTCATCTTGTGTGTTGATATACAGGTCACTTGTCATAATTGAATGCTTAGGTATAGTAATTAATACAGAATTTCCAACTTTATCAACCATATACTCAGTTAAAGATAATCTATCCTTTACAGATGTAAACATATTGTTATAGTAAGACACTTCACTTTTATCATTTTTATCGATTGGAGAAATTCCAACACGCATTAATTGTTTCTTTTTACCGTTTAATGAACGGTAATCAATCGCTGAAAATGTCGCATTATCAACATTTCCATCAATTGTAGAACAAGATGAAATAAATATAATAAAAATTGTAAAATAATATAATTTTATCATACTTCTTTACTTGTCTTCATAGTAAGCATAATTTAAAGTATAATCAATCTAAAAAAAATAGGGTTTAAAATTGATAACAGTAGGAATCGAATGTTCATGTGATGATACAAGTATAGGTTTAGTTGACGATACACATAGAATACTTGCACTTAAAACAGTTGGACAACAAGATATGCATAAAATATATGGTGGTGTTGTACCTGAGCTAGCATCCAGATTACATCTGAATGCAATACAAAAAACATTTGAAAATATTATAAATAAATCAAATATTAATATATCAGATATTGATGCAATATGTGCAACTGCAGGACCAGGTTTAATTGGTGGATTAATTGTTGGGACTATGTTTGCAAAAGGATTAGCGATATCTTTAAACAAACCATTTTACCCAATAAATCATTTAGAAGCACATATATTAACTGCACGCTTAACAAATCCAGAATTAAAATTTCCATATTTATCATTGCTTGTATCTGGTGGAAACACTCAAATTGTTTTAGTAAATGATGTAGCCGATTATAAAATAATTGGTAAAACAATTGACGATGCTTGTGGGGAATGTTTTGATAAAATTGCAAAAGTGTTAAACCTCCCATATCCAAATGGAATTGAAATTGAAAAATATGCAAAACAATATTCACGTGAAAAATGTGGAGAAATGATAAAATTTTCAAAACCAAAAGTTGATGGTGCAAATTTCTCATTTTCTGGATTAAAAAGTAATGTTGTAAGATACATTCAGCAAATACTAGATAATAAAAACAATATAACAGATAACACAAAATATAATATTTGTTATTCATTAAATAAAAATATATGTGAAATTATTAATGATAAATTGGATTTTGCATTACAAGATACAATTATTCAACATGCAAAAATAAAATCAATTGTAGTTGCAGGTGGTGTTGCAGCCAATTTTATGATACGGGAAAAATTAAATGATATTGCAAAAAAATATAATTTAGATTTTATTGCACCACCATTAAACTTGTGTGGTGATAATGGTGCAATGATTGCATGGACAGGAATAGAACACATACAAAAAAAGGAAAAGCCTGATATAAACTTTTCCCCAAGACCAAGATGGTCACTGAATGAAATCAGAATTTAATTAAGATAGAGATTTATAAATGATTTCAAATTATTCTCATTTACATTAAATCCATATTTTTTTCGTAAAAAATATATATATTCTTCAAGCATTGCTACCCTTAAATCTCTTTTTAATATATCTGCTTCTGTTGTGTAATTTTTCTTTTCTGGAAATTGTACATTATCAATAACATACATTCTATATACTCCACTCACAGATTCTTTTTTGATATTTATTTCTCCGACCTTTGCATTGAAAATCGAATTTATTGTCTCCATTGGTACTGATGACTTATCTCCATACTTTACGGAAATCTTTGATACACGTAATCCATATTTTTTTGCCGCCTCAGACAATGATGTCTTCGATTTAATAACATCCTGTTTTATTTTGGAAATGTATTCCAAAGTTTTATCTTCTCTTTTATTTGAAATCCAAATATTAATCAAATCTGATTTAACTTCATTAAAAGATTTTTGTTTTGCTTCTTTCAAATCTGTAACTTTAAACACTAATAAATTGCCATTAACTTCTTCAATTGAACTGACATCCCCTGCCCCCATACCAATTGCTTTATTTATATAAGCATCTGTAAAAATCTTATCTTTTACCTTATGCTTTGATTTATCATTTCCCATTAAATCAAATTGTGGCAAGGTGACAGCTTTAACAGAATACCTTTTTTCTATTTCAGAAACAGAGCTACCAGATATTAAATCATCTGTAATATTTTCTGCGACATTATACATTTGTTTATATACAAATTCGCTATCTTTTTGTTTGTTTTTTAAATTCTTAACACAACTAGAAGTAAT
>CAUTSU010000055.1:0-3972 GCA_963541105.1 uncultured Alphaproteobacteria bacterium | reverse complement strand
ATCTGTCTTTTATATTATTTAATTCAAGAATTTTTTGTTTGTCTTCAACTTTGATATCCATATGAAATAAAAGATTAAATATTATTGATATAGAATCTTTATTAACTTCTAAAGTTTCTAATATTGATGATGGAATGTCTGTTTTTACCTGCATATATTCTTTGAATTTTTCAATAACTACATGATTTAGATTTTCAATATCTTCTTGCTGTTTTTTTGTAGGTGTACTAATACCCTTATCATCTAGTAAATTTATTTTCGCAACTAAACCATCTTTTGTATTCTTTATTTCTAATAATTTTCCACGTTTAATACCTTCAACAAGTAACTTAATTGTTCCATCCGGTAGTTTTAAATATTGAAGTATATTTACATACACTCCTATTGAAAACAAATCATCCTTTGATATGTTTTTCGAATTCTGGTTTTGTTGTGTTACAACAAATATTTTTCTATCATTTTTCATAACTGAATCAATGACAGGGATAAAATTTTGATTTTCGATAAAAAGAGGAATAATAAACTTCTCTAACAGCACTATATTCTTTAATGCAATTATTGGGACAGTTATTTCTTTATCTTTATTAACTTTGATATCTTTAATTTCAGGCTTTTTTGAAATTTTTACCATACATCACCTTCTTATGTATTTATACCCTATGATATATAATATTTTTTTTCATTTAATCAAGGTACTTTGTAAAAAGTAAAGATAATATTGTTTGTATTGAAAAATCTGATATAATTGATATAGGTTGAAAAGTTATAGAGGAGAAAATGAATAAAAGAATTACAAGTTTAACAGCAATATTTATGGTTTCTGTCATGGGGGGGGGGTAGAGCTTATTTTTCAGAAACTTCAGATCTTTCATATCTACAAAAAACTAGGAATAGATATACCACAGAATTAAATACTCTGAAATCTAAGCAAGATAAAAATAAAAAAGCTCAAATTGCATTGTCAGTTGTATCTGCAATATCCGGTGCTGCTGCACTTAGTATGGGCTTGACTGCGGCATTTAATAAAAATCTGACTGATACACAGAAAAAAGGGTTAATTGCAGGTGCAGTTATGGCGGGTGGAGTTGCTGTTGGTACGGGTATCGGTGCCGGTGTTGTAACAGCTAAAAAAAATAAATTACAAAAAGAAATTGTTGAAAGAAGTGATCTAATTTCTCAAATTGATAATGACATTGCAAAAACAGAAGAAAATATGAAAGATGAATATTTTGGTAATATGTTTTCTGGCAGATTTTTAGAAGAAAAAGATAAGGTAATTGATGAATTTAATAAGAAAGTACAAAATTCGGATAAAAAAGAAGAGCTTATTACAGATAATGCTGGGCGAAGACAGAAAGTTATAACGTATACAGATAGAACAGATGGTACAGTTCGAAGGATGGTTTCCGATTTAAATGAAGATGGTAGTAAAAAATCAGTTAGTCTATATGAAAATAATAAAACATTTGCAGAAGCATTTGGTAATACAGAAACTGGTAATTATGAAATAAGTCATGAAAATAATTCATCTGGTCGCTATACTACAGTTTCTTCTAAGAATGACGGAAGTAGAACATATAATCCTGTACCTAAAGGTTATGTTACAGTTTATGACCCAGTAAAGAAGAAAGAGCAAGTTGTTCATCCTGATTTACTACCTGATGGAGTAACAATTGATGATAGAGGAAAAGAGGGAAAAATATTAAAAGTATCAAACACATCTGCGGTATACGATAAGAATGGGAATATAAAATTAAAACCGGATCCAAGATTAGAATCTAGAATTGATATTGATAACTCCACAAATTATGGAAATGGAGATGAAAGGCATTATTATAAAAATGATGGTCATGAGGGAATTTTTTATTCTACAGGGCAAAGGGATGAAAAAACAAAATCAGTTAGTAATTATAATGAATTTGATAATTATGATGGTATTTGTAATGGTAAGCCATGGAATTTTATAAGAGAAAAAATTTATATCGATGAACGTAAAACTACATGGAGATGGAATGATAAGATCCCAGATTGGGTAGCAAAAGAATGTGGAAAATAAAATACTCCAAAATAAGTAAATAAAAATATCTGGTTAACTCCAGATATTTTTTTAATCGTTAATTTGATTAGGCAATTTATCTAACTAAAATATAATTTTCTTTATCCTCTACAAAAAATCCTTTTTCAATAAGCGAATTTACAATAGATTTTTTATGACCCTTTGTTTTTATGTTAATTTGTATCATGTTTTGCGATACCGCTTTTGTAAAAACTGAACTAACATACTTTATATTTGATAAAAGTTTTTCTATCCTTAAAACATCATTAATTGATTTTATTGCAAATACTGATATTACCTCTCCAGTATATCCTTTACTATTCATAATATCCTTTTTATATATGTCGTTTGCTGTTTGTATTATTGCGTATGATAACACTCCATATATATTGCTATTATTGGTAAAACTTAATCTTACTTCTTCAGATGAGTCTGTATCGATTTTTAATATATCTAATTTTGCTGACATATTACTTAAATCTGTTACTTTTGCTATAATACAAGTAATTGTATTGTATGATTCGTTTATCTGATTTATTTCAGACAAATCCTTCTTTATTGCCATATCAAGTGTATTTTTCAAATTTATTTTAGGGGTAATAATTGGAATTATATTATCGGAGTCAGATATATAGTTGTTTATTGTTTTTATTAAATTTTCTGTTTGTGGATATAAAATTTTTTCATCATTCCCTATTATTATTGGAATAATCAAAGTATTTGCAGGAGAATCAGTTATAAATTTATAGCCTTTATCTTGTAAATATTTCCCAATTAAAGATGAACCAAAAGATATATCTATGTTTGCTTTGTATTTTGTTGATGATGTTTGTTCATCAGTTATTTTTATTTCAGATACAAGGTTATTAATGTCTTTTAATGATATATCATAATTAATTTCTTTAGCATCAGGTGAAAGCATTATCTTCTTTAAAATTTTTTGAAAAGCTTCTTTTTTTGCTTTGTCAATTCCAATTTGTTTTGCATCTGATGAAGATGAGCTAGATTCTTCTATTGTAATATTTCTTACTGTAAACAACTCATCTGAAGCAAAACCGTTAAAAACACAGTAATTAGATATTAGAAACCCCAGTATTAAAAAAAAATTCTTCAATTTGACACCTTTTATTTATCTGCTTTTTCCTCTTTTGCAACATAATCAAATATATTTTTAGTTATGATTTTTGATGTATAATCTGATAGGTCTGCAACTTTTACACCTTTATTAAAGTTTTTATACATTTTAATTGACTGATTCAGCAAGCTTATTGAACTATCCCTCTTAAGAACATTATCTATTTCATCTTTTAATGTTTTATTTACTGTATTTTCAGTCTTACCTTTAATAAAATTTGTCATTGGTGCTTTTGATTTTGACGTTGTTAATAGTTTTATTGCATCAACTAATGTCATTTCATCAATTGCATGATGTATTATTTTTTCTGCTGTTTTTATTGGTTTATCAGATAGTTTAGATATTTTTTTATCTAAGTCATTTGCGGACATTTTAAATCCGAATTTTTTTAGCATTGGAATTATTTTTGCCATATCTGGTGGTAAATTATCATTAACTCCTTTTGCAATAAGTGTTGCAATACCCTTATTTGTATATCTATGTAATTTCTGTGATACTTCTGTTTTTGCTCCCTCTTTTAATTTTGCACATGCACTTAAAGCAACAATTATCAATATCGTTATAATTAACTTTATACTATCTTTCATTACATTTTCTCCACAGTAAATAAACCAAGCAAATTACATAATAATTCCATCACTTCTTTTGTTAGTAATGCAATATTTTCATGCTTGCTTAAAATTTCATTATTTGCATAAAATGCATTAAACGATTGTGCCAACTCGAACAAATATTCACAAAGTATGTGTGGTTTTTTTGTTAGATATGCCTGATCAATAAC
>CAUTSU010000054.1:0-3990 GCA_963541105.1 uncultured Alphaproteobacteria bacterium | reverse complement strand
AATTTCTAAGACTGATTTAGATATTGAAATTGATATTCCTATTCCTACAATTAGACGCGATGATAAAGATTTTTTAATGATAAAGGGTAGAGTAATAAACAGGACTCATAAAAAACAGTTTGTTCCATCAATTTTAATTGAATTGAAAAATAGAGAAAAGAATATTCTATGGCATATAAGTAAGAAGTTTCATAAAGAATATATTTTGCCAAAATCTTCTGAGACTTTTACTTTTATGGTTGAAAAATATTCAAAAACCATTGCAAATGCTAATATTCGCTTTAGCACTCATAAAGATTAATAAATTGTATGAAATTTGAAATTAAAGTTATAAGCGAATTTACTGAACGCTTAGATAAGTTTTTATCTTCAAAACTTCTTGATTTATCCAGAAATCAGGTACAATTTTTGATTAAAAATAAACGGGTACAAGTAAACAATAAATTAATAACAGATTGTGATTATAAAGTTTATAGTACAAATGATATCACAGTTGAATATGATGCTTCAGATTTTATGAAAATGTCAATCGAGGCTGAAGATATTTCTCTTAATATAATTTATGAAGATGAAACAATAATTGTTTTGAATAAACCTGCTGGGGTTGTTGTTCATCCTGCCCCTGGAAATTACAATAAAACACTTGTAAATGCACTTATGCATCATACAAATGGTAATTTAGCTTATAACGTGAATAATGATCCTATGTCAGGTTTGAGACCTGGTATAGTACATAGAATTGATAAAGAAACAAGTGGTATATTAGTTGTTGCAAAAACTACGTTGGCTTTGTTATCTCTGCAAAAACAATTTGAAGAACATGATATACATCGTGTTTATTATGCATTATGTTTTGGTAGACCTAAAAAAATTTCTGATAGAATTGAAACAATGATTGCATATAATAGCAAAACTAAAAAACAGATCGTCCATAGAATTTTTCAAAAGAAAAAATCCAGAATTGCAATTACCAATTATGAAATTGTTGATACTTTTGATATGAATGATAAATTTGTATCTCTTATCCGTTGTAAATTAGAAACAGGAAGAACACATCAAATTCGTGTTCATATGTCGTACATAGGACATCCGTTAATAGGGGATAAATTATATGGTAATAATGAACAACAATTAAAAAAATATGACATAAAATGTCAACAATTTTTAAAAAGTGTTTCCAGACATATGTTACATGCAGCAGAATTGGGATTTGTTCATCCAATAACCAAACAATTTATGTCGTTTACTTCAGACTTGCCAGATGACATGAAAAACTTAATTAACTTTTGTAAAAGTTATGGCAAAACAGGTTTATAAGTTTCCAATGTCGTGAAGTTTTTGGATAATTTGATCATTAAGTAGAATAGCAGTTTCATATGATGTATAATTGGTAATTTTAATGTCATAAAAAGATGATGTTTTGATATCATTTTCTACACTATTAATTCTACGTTCCATTTCTTCTTTATTCTCTGTATTTCTAATTTTAATTCTCTCTTTAATATCATCTATGGAAGCTGGAAGCAAATATATGGAAATAATCTCACAATTTTTAATATTATTATTTTTAATATATTTTTTTAATTCTAATAGAAAATTATATGTTGGAAGAACTATAGAAATGCGTTTTAAAAATATATTTCTTTTAATATCTGAAATTGCAAAACCGTAATATTCTCCGTTATTGGGATTTATCACGTATTCTAACATATGGTTATTCTTTATTTTACAGTTAAATTCATATTTTGATATGAAATGATAACTATCCCCATCTGATTTGTTACGTTTTTTTCTAGTTGTGTATGATTTTATAAAGTTAACATCAATATTTTTGTGTTTTAAATTATCTATTAAATATTGATATACAGTATTTTTCCCAATTGCTGGGGGTCCAGATATAATGACAAATAAAGCTTTTTTATTTAGGAATTTATAAATTTTAATGAAAAAAATACAAAAGCTGACTACAGTAGTAAATATTAAAACATAAAACCAATTTATATTTAATAAAATCAGCATCACCCAATTTGTTTTAAATGTTTGTTAATCAAAGTGTTTATTCTTTTCACTGTTTTTATAAGATCTTTGTTAACTACTTCATGATCATAGTATTTCGAATAACTAATCTCTTGTTTTGCACTATTTAATCTTTTTTTTAAACTGTCTTTATCTTCACTATTTCTCTTAACAATCCTATTTTTTAATTCTTCTAATGAGGGTGGAAGAATAAATAAAGAAATACTATTAAAAAAACCAATTTTTTTTAAATTTTCTTTAACAATTTCCATAACAGAAGCATGAACATTTACAATTATAACATTGCTTTTTTTTGTTGCCTGCTTAATATCGTTGACTGTAAAACCATAAGAAATATCATCAGAATAACTACTCTTCATATGGAAAAAGAAATCATTATTACTAACCATTTTGTAAAATTTATTTCTAGAGATAAAATTATATGATTGTTCATCTGTTTTATCATCTCTCTTTTTTCTGGTTGTTGTAGATCTAAGCTTCGTCCATTTTTCTTTGTTAAAATTTATTAACATATTTTCAATTGTTGTTTTCCCAACGCCAGAAGGTCCAGATAAAAACACAATTAACACTTTATCATTAATAAGTTTACCCGTAAATCTTGAGAAAAAACTATTTATTTTGGAAAAAATAAACATATTTCTGAAGTATACATAATCTTTTATCTTTATCAAGAATTTTTAAATTTACAAAACAATTTACTTGAAAAAAAAGGAGGTATGTTATATAAAGTAAAGCTCGGTGTTAGAAATTTTATAGAAGGAAAAGGTTTAAGATGAAGAAAGGAATTCATCCAAACATGAATACCATAAAGGTGGTGATGACAAATGGCGATGTTATCAATGTTCAATCAACTTACAATAAAGGTAGCGAAATGCGTCTTGACATTGATCCTTTTAATCATCCTGCTTGGACTGGAAAACGTTCTACTAATGAACGTGGTGGACGTATAGATAAATTTAAATCAAATTTTGCAAAGTTTACTTTAAAAAAATAGTGTTAATTTCGGTGATTGTTATGCTTAATTTATTGAAAAAGATAGAACAGGTTAATATAGAAAAACAAAATAAGTCGTTTCCTTTTTTTAAGGCTGGTGATACGGTTAGAGTTCTTACAAAAGTTAAAGAAGAAAAATCTGAGCGTTTACAAGCTTTTGAAGGTGTCTGTATAGCAAGAAAGAATGCTGGGATAAATTCGTCGTTCACTGTTCGCAAAATTTCAGCTTCAGTTGGGGTCGAAAAGGTTTTTCCATTGTATAGTCCTGTTGTTGACAAGATAGAGTTGGTAAAAATTGGTAAAGTAAGGCGTGCAAAGTTGTATTATCTGCGTGGGCTTCAATCAAAGAAGGCAAGAATTGCAGAGGATTTGAATGCTGCTAAGAAAAGTAAGGTTGAAGCTTCTGAAATTGTAAATACATCTTCGAATGCCTCTTAGATAATTGTTCGAAAGTAGTATGATTATTGTAAGGTGAATATATGAAATTTTCTGATATATTTTCGTACATGTTAGATAAATCAATTTCATTATTCTCTAGTCTTTCTGAGTACTTAAAAAATTCTAATAACAAAATCGAGAATGTTATCGGTAGTGTGATATTGCTTTTTGCTTTGTTTTTTGTTTATTGGTCTGTGAATGTATCAAGTATAAATAGTATTAGTGGATATACTTTATATTCAACATTTTCAAATACAAGTGGTGTTGTATCTGGTACTGATGTCAGATTAAAAGGGGTTAAAATAGGATCTGTCCGGGATATAGGTTTAAATCCAAATACTTATATGGTTGAAATTAGGATGGAGATAAATAAAAACTATAAATTACCAAGTGATACTACTGCAAAAATTGTAAGTGATGGATTTATGGGGGATAAGTATATTTCTTTGAATCTCGGTAATGAAAAAAGATATTTAAAGAATCGTGATTTTATTAAGGGTTCATCCTCTAAATCTATTGAAG
>CAUTSU010000053.1:0-4021 GCA_963541105.1 uncultured Alphaproteobacteria bacterium | reverse complement strand
ATTGTGAAATTAATGGCACCAAAAGAAATAGAAGAAAAAATATTATTGATTAAAGTGCCTGAGTTAATCTTCCCTTATGTCCGTTCAATAATTACCGGGGTTACGCAGGATTCAGGTTTTCCTCCATTTGCTATGGCATCAATTGATTTCAATACTTTGTATGAGTCCCGTAAAAAAATGGA
The DNA here is from genome assembly GCA_963541105.1 of uncultured Alphaproteobacteria bacterium. Taxonomy (GTDB): domain Bacteria; phylum Pseudomonadota; class Alphaproteobacteria; order Rs-D84; family CASDRH01; genus CAUTVF01. The sequence goes on along the minus strand of CAUTSU010000053.1, from coordinate 3,839 downwards.
AGAAAAAACGGATAAGAAATCATAGATTGCACTTATTCATAAGCACCTTTACCAGATATCAAGATATCTCTGTGGATGTATGCACTTTGTATTAGTCCAAAGGAAAATAGTAATACAAGTGTTGCAGTCCCACCATAAGATATGAAGGGCAGAGGCACCCCAACAACTGGCATTAATCCCATTGTCATTCCCATATTTATAAAAACATACAAGAAAAAATTTATCCCTAAACTCATTACCATTAATTTTGAAAATGTACTTCGAACCATCAAAGATATCTTAATTGTTCTATATACAATCATTATATATATCAACAGTAAGAAAACACATCCAATAAGCCCAAATTCCTCGGCAATTATTGTAAAAATGAAATCTGTATGCTTTTCTGGTAAAAAATTTAATTGGCTTTGTGATCCTTTTAGATATCCTTTTCCAGCCAAACCGCCACTTCCCATTGCAATTTTTGATTGAGTTATGTGATATCCTGCCCCTCTTACTTCTAACTCTGGATTTAGAAAAACCTCTATGCGTCTTCTTTGATAATTATGTAATCCATATTTCCAGATTATTGGAACTGATATTGCCCCAATTAAAAAAACAGCTGCAAATTTCTTCCACGAAATTCCCGATAAAAAAAATATAAACCCAGACGACATAATCAACATTAATGCTGTTCCTAAATCTGGTTGAATTAATATTGGAATAACATACATCGTAACCATAACAATTGGGGGAAGCATGTATATTAAACTGTTTATTTTCGATATATTATATGATGCAAAGTATCTTGTAAGTGATAAAATTAGTGTGATTTTTGCTAATTCTGATGGCTGAAATTTAAATCCTGCAATACTTACCCATCTTTGTGCACCCATCCCGATAGTGCCGCTGATCCCAACAATTACAAGCATCAAAAATATCCCGATAAATACGATATACGATACTCTCACAAAAAATTTTGGTGAAAATAGACCGACTATCATCATAATACCCCATCCGGCAATCATCTTAAACAATTGGGATTTTGCCCATGGTGTCCATGATCCGAATGTTTTACAAATGCTTCCTATGCAATCTGCTTGTCCTGCAGAATAGAGTGCTGTTATACCAATGATACATAAAGTTGCAATTAATCCCAATAACACCCAATCATAATAAAATATTTTTTCAATTGGTCCAAACGTGTATCTTTGCCTGTTTTGCATGATATCATTATATCTTTATTTTCAACTATTTTCAATAAATTGGGCTTATAAAAAAATATCATTATAATTTGATTATAGTAGTTAAGTGTGGTATTATGGAGACATGTTTTGAAGGTACTTCAAGATTTAGGAGTTGGGAAAGTATGTCTATTAATACTAAAATTTTACCTGCTGTGTTATCGGTTTTTTCTGTTTTAATTGCTGTACGGGATAGTATGGCTGCAAGAAGATATGGTCGCGGTGGGACGCTTAATTTGGCACGGTCAAAAACGGTTCCTTTAAATTTTAATAATATTGGTACTAATGATCCATGTCCGACGGATGTACCGGGATTTGATGGATCGCGTTGTCATATGTGTATAAACAATTTAACTGCAAAAAATAATACAGATATAAAAGATGGATCAATTATAAAACCGATTACTGAAGCAATGAGTGGTGGAAATGTTTATGAATTATGTGGTCGATATATTTCATGGCCTGGATGTTTTAACGTTTCATTAAATTCAGTATGTGCGGGTAAAATTGCCCCGGATTGTGCGGAAGATGATCCATTGAACGGTTATTGTACGGCTTGTATAAATTCTGCAAATTCTGCAAAACGTTGGTGGGAAAGACCGGCATGGTGGTTTAAAAATTCAATTTATGCAAAGAGTGCAACGAATTGTGATGGGATGTCACCTACTCCACCTCCACCACCTCCGCCACCACCCGGAACTTGTAGTTTTTCTGTGATTGATGTTTCTGCATTTACAAGCAGCGAACAGAATGATTTATTCAATAATCTGAGGGTCGGCGTTCCTGGGGCGGTCGGTTTGACTGAACCATCGTTCTTTTCAAAAACAAATTGGACCATTGCTGATTTAAAAGTTATTAAATCAAACATAAGTAATTTATCAGATAGTGCAAAGTCTTCGTACGAAAGCAAACGACAAGATTTAGAACTTGCCAAGACTAGATTAACAGAACAACAAGGTCGCAAAACCGGTGCTGAAAACTTGAGATCATCTGCGGATAAAGTAAATTCTGCATCTACGTTTGCGGTTACTGGGGCGGCACTTTCTGCTGTATCTGCTACGATTGCTATGGGACAGTCGATTGGTGTTGCTGTTCAATCTAATAAAATCAAGAAAAAGACTTATTTAATGAATAATTTGATAAATAGTGGTGACAATAGAGACAATTCGACAAAATAGGAAGTTAGCTATGAATAAATTTTTATTGTTTTTAATTGTGTTATTTAGTGTGATTGCAAGAGTTGTTGCATATGTTGCAGATTCTGGTGAATGTCTGCTGATGGAAAATATACATGATAAACTAAATGAGTATAAAACATATAAAACTAAAATTGCTGATACAGAATTAGAATTGAGTAATTATAGTGGCTTAATTAACACAGCAAAGGCTGATGCTGATGCTGCTTCTGCAGATGTTAGGGCAGTAAATGATAAAGCAACTACAAAATCCAATTGGGCTGGGGGGTTGTCAATTGCTTCAACTGTTATGAATATTGGATCATCAATTGCTTTGGGTGTTGCTGCATCTAATAACAAGAAAACGATGAAAAATTTAAACACTATGCATGATACTTTGAGTAATATGAAAACTGATAGTGGTTCTCCTGTTATGTCTAAACAATTTAGTGGGGATCAATTGGTAGCAGATGTTGATATTGAACAGTTGGTAAATAAAGCAAAATGTTTATCACAGCTTTTTGATAAAGAATGGTCTCTTATTGGTGAGAACCAAGATAAACCAACTTTAGATAATGGTGAAGAATTTTACTTTTTAAATCTTGACGATGTTGAACTTCCTGATGGTATGTTAGCTGTTAGAAGCTCTGATGATGGGAAACAAGATGTAATGTTTTGTAATAAGATTAAAATAAAAGATGCTGTGAAAGGATTTTTAGACTTTGGTAAAAATCCTGACAACTTTTCAAAATATATGGCTGGATGTAGGTGGCGCGATGAAAATAATTTTAATGGATATTATGGTCGTGGTTCGAAGACTATTAATGTGTCGTCGCATTTATTAAAAAGTGCAGCTGGTGTCTTTTCTTCACGATTTGATAGTATTTTTGCAGGTGGGTTGTATAAATCTAAAGCAGGAGATAAGTCTGAATTTATTGGTAATTTATCTTGTTATAGAGGCGAGCTTTTTCTTACTAAAAGGGACTCTGGTACTAATTCTTCTACTGCAAATGGGTCTTCAGGTACTATTAGTGAGGATGTAGCACCTGGTCAAGGTGTGGAAAATGGTGTGAGTGCTGGTGCTGCTGCAGCACAAGTTGATGGAGTTAATTCGGTAGGAGCAGCTAGCAGTAGCAGTACTTCAATTTCGAACAATGTTTCGAAAGCACCTGTTGTTCCTGTAAATTCTAATTCAGGAAATCCAGAAAATAAAAGTAAAGTACCATCTTTACCAGCTTCTCCTTTTGAGGTTTATGATTCTCGAAAAGCTCGTCCTGTACCAGTTTAAGTAAGTTGATCAAAACTTGATATATCATATAAAATGATGTAGAATAAATCGATATTTCGCAATATCTGCAAATAGGGAGAGGTTGTGTATAATAATTACAGAGTGTTTTTTAGTATCTGTTTTAAATGTTTTATTACAGTAGTATTAATTTTA
>CAUTSU010000052.1:0-4039 GCA_963541105.1 uncultured Alphaproteobacteria bacterium | reverse complement strand
AATAGTTATATTTCTTATACAACGCATTAGCAGCCCAGTCAATAACAGGAGATTTTGCTTGATTTATCTTGTTATTTCCACTAACTAAACCATCAACTACTGAAATTTTCTCATCAGTTGAATCTTCTTCTGTCGGCACAAATTCAATTTTTCCGTTTTTTATCGATATTTCATTTGCCTTGTTATAATTTCCAGTTGCAAATACACAACGAAATGGTTTGTCTTTTGACATCATGTCTGCAACTGCCTTATCTGTATCAAGATATGGATTCTTTTTCAAAATATAACCAATCATCGCATCCATGCAATTCACATATGCATACATACACATTGATACTTGTTTATCTCCTGCAATCCCAGCAAATTTATCAGGTGATGTTTTTGGTTGATTTTGATTAGAATTTGTAGTCTTCGAAGAAGACGCAAGATTGTTTGATAAACTACCAGATCTTGCACTATGATCGCCAATTCTCCTAATCATTGAGCCAGATCTTATGGATGATCCACTTTTTTTAATAGATCCAGAACGTGCAGAAGATTTTTTTGTGCTGGATCCTGATCTTGCAGGTTTCTTTTTAACCGACCCAGAACGTGCAGAAGACCTTCTTGACCCTCCACGTCTCGATTGTGCATATAAGTCATTTTTTTTAACTTTGAAAACAAAATTTGTTACAGGAAGAAAGACAAAAAACAAGATCAGTGATTTTATAAAAAATACCGATAATACATATAATTTACTTTTATTTTTTTTGTACATATTTATAAAATATACCTCTTCTTCCCCCCCCCATTGTATCATAAAACTCAAGTTTTTGAAAGAGATTTAATATAATTACTTTTTAATAAAGAATAAAAATTCATTTCTTCCGTATTTACGGTGATCAAATAATTTTATATTACTTAGTGGTACAATATTTACTGGATTTTTTGAATCTGTTTCAACAATTATAACTGTTCCAGCTTTAAAGTTAAATTGAGATATATTTGAAATCAAGATATTTGCTGTTTTTTCCGTATCTTTGTAAGGAGGATCTATGAAAATTAAATCAGCATATATATAATTTTTAATAATTTTGGTTATATCTCCTTGAATAACAGTACAGTTTTTTTTATCATAATTATCGAGAGCTTCTATGTTTTTATTTAATGCAAAGATAGCAGTTGTTGATATATCACACATTACTGCTTTTTTTGCAATTTCTCTTGATATTGCTTCTATTGCTATTGCCCCGGATCCTGCAAAACAATCTAGTACTGTTTCAAAATTATTATTGAATCTTGAATTTAATATAGTGAATATTGCGGGTCTTGTTATTGTCGCATCTGCACGATATAAAACAACTCCACGATATTTACCAGAATTTATGCGTATATCCTTGAATAATTGCAATTTTCGCATATTTTCATTATAATTTCATATATGTCTGAGTTCAATAAATATTTCGATGTAGCAATTAAAGAAGCAAAGAAGGCGTTTAATAAGGCTGAAGTTCCTGTCGGGTGTGTTATAGTTGATAAAAATACAGGAAAAGTTATATCAAAGGCATATAACAAAACAGAATTATATTTAAATTCTTTAATGCATGCTGAAATTATTGCAATTACTAAAGCATCTAAGAAGTTAGGTAAAAATTTATCTGATTGTATTGCTTTTGTTACTTTACCTCCATGTATTATGTGTGCAACCGCATTCACTTATGCACGTATAGGTAACGTTTATTATTGTACAAAACGCACAAAAATTGACTGTAATGATGATTGTAAAAATATTTATAAGTTAGATAAAAGTTTATACAAAACTAATTTTCATTTTATATCAAATGAATTTACAAAGATATCTGAAAATCTATTAAAAAATTTTTTTCATAATATAAGAAGTAATAAAAATTTTATCTAATTATTATTGTATTTCACTTTTTATTTGATAGAATCGTCACGATTTTATTTAGTTGATAGGTGTTTTTATGGCAGGAAGCATTAATAAAGTAATTTTGTTGGGAAATTTAGGTGCAGATCCAGAAGTTCGTCATTCAAACGATGGAAATAAGATAGTTTCATTTTCTCTTGCAACAACAGATACATGGAAAAATAAGAGTGGGGAACGACAGGATAAGACAGAATGGCATAGAATTGTTGTATTTTCCCAAGGGTTATGTGAAGTTGCAGAAAAGTATTTAAAAAAAGGTAGTAAAGTTTATATTGAAGGGCAGGTTAGGACTCGCAAGTGGCAAGATAATTCTGGACAAGAAAAATATACAACGGAAATTGTTCTAAGTAATTTTAGTTCTAATTTAATTATGTGTGATAGAAATTCATCTATGGGGGATTCATCTATCCCAGATAATGAAATTGCAGATTCTACCACACCTATAGATAGTTCGTCATTAGATATAGATGATGAATTACCCCCATTTTAAGAAATTTTTAGTTAAAAATTGATTTTCTCACATTTATCAAATTGGTTTGTACTAACTTTTCCATTTTGATAGACTGCTTGAGTAAAATTTTTTCAAAATTATTTTATTTATTGTTTATTTAAGTTAATTAACTCTTTGATTCTGCTGACTTCAAGATTATATTTTTCTAAATCATCTCCTGATAAAATATTTGTTGACGGAAGTGATACGTATATAGGATTAACGCTTTTCCCATTTTTTCGTATTTCATAATGTAAATGTGGTCCTGTTGCCATCCCTGTTGCACCAACAAAACCAATAATATCCCCTTGTTTTACATGTGATCCTTTTCTAACATCAAGTTTGAATGCACTCATATGAGCATAAAGTGTAGAATATGTTGCATTATGTCGTATTAATATCATATTTCCATATCCTCCACTATTCCAACCTCGGCGTTCTATTATTCCATCGCCTGCTGCTGGTATTGGGGTTCCTTTTGGTGCGGCAAAATCAACACCTTTATGGAATTTAGTAAATCCAAGTATAGGGTGTGTGCGATATCCAAAATTTGATGATATTCTTGCCCCATTTATTGGAGTTTTCTTTAATGTTTTTGATGCACCCTTGCCGTTTTTATCATAAAAAGCAGCTTTCCCGTTATCTTTTTTAAAACGATATAATTTTATTTCTTTTCCATGTAAATTGAGTTCCGCATATAATAATGGTCCAACTTCGATAAATTCTCCATCTTGAGTATATTTTTCCTCATAAAATACTTTGTACGAATCTTCCGGATAAATATCTCTTTCAAAATCTACATCAAAAGAAAGAACATCATAAAATTTATCTATTACATCATATGATATACCAGATTTAGTTGCAGAATATATGAAACTTTGTTCTTCTTTTATCATACCAGTTTTGTAAATATATTTTATTTTTGCTTGCCCTTTTTCTGATTTTGATATGAATCCATCGGTGGCTTTTACAGTAATAATTTTTTCAAGTGGAGATTTTATAATTGAAAGCTCCTTAACTGTCCAAATTATATCTTTATGTAATCTTTCATTCTCAGGTATTTGTGATATTTCAAGGTTTATAATATCACCTTTGATTTGCGGTTTGAATGGTTTCAACATATCTACGTTAAATACTGTTTCTATTGATTTTGATATATTTTTTATCTCAGTATACCCAATACCCGCACGTTGAAGAACTAACGACAAAGTATCATTATTTCTTATCTTCATCGTTATTTTTTTTGTTTTATTTCTTTTTTCTTGAAGAAAATCTCTTAAACTGAGAATATCGCTACTCTTTTTTATTTTAAAATTTTCTGAAAATTTATTAGTAATATTTTTGTCTAAACTAAATACTGCAATTGTACTTGTAAACCCAATAATAAAAAACAGAAAAAACTTGATTACTTTCTTATAATTTGTCATTTTATTAATTATCTAGTGAATTTGTAAACTTGATGAGAGTAGTATAAATTTAGCACTATCACAAGCATTTTTTTAATTTTTATTATCCTTAAATAGCAAAGAAATTTTTTGAATTGTTGCATTTAACCCAGTTTTACGAAATGTTGATAATTGTTCCATTAAACCGAATGATTTTATTGTATTCATGATGAAATC
>CAUTSU010000051.1:0-4130 GCA_963541105.1 uncultured Alphaproteobacteria bacterium | reverse complement strand
GGCTTTGACTTCAGATAATCCAAGTATTAGGGGAACTGCACAGAATCCTGATATTTTCTTCCAAGCACGTGAAGCAAGTAATCCTTATTACAATAATGTTGTTGATATTGTCCGTAATAAGATGTCCTCTTTTGAAAAGTTGACTGGTAGAAAATATGGTTTGTTTGACTATTCTGGTCCTGAAAATCCTGAAAGTATAATTGTTATAATGGGTAGTGGATCTGAGACTTCTATTACCACGGCGAATTTTTTAAATAAAAAGATGAATTATAATGTTGGTGTCGTAACTGTTCATCTTTACAGACCTTTTTCTGTTAAAGATTTTGTTGGGGTTATTCCAGATTCTGTTACAAAGATTGCAGTACTAGATAGGACAAAAGAATCTGGTTCAATTGGGGAACCTTTGTTTTTAGATGTTGTTGCAGCTTTGAATGAAACGGGAAAGTCAAATATTAAAGTAATTGGTGGTCGTTTTGGACTTTCATCAAAAGATTTTAATCCTTCATGTGTTAAGGCGGTATTTGATGAATTAAAAAAAGATAATCCAAAACATGAATTTACTGTTGGAATTAATGATGATGTGACTCATCTATCGTTAGACTTAGATGAAAATTTCGATATTGATGATGATAATGTTAATTCTGCTTTATTCTATGGATTAGGTTCTGATGGTACTGTTGGAGCAAATAAGAATTCAATTAAGATTATTTCGGATGCTGCAAATATGTATGGGCAGGGATATTTTGAATACGATTCTAAAAAATCTGGTTCATTTACTATTTCTCATTTGCGTTTTTCTAATAACCCGATCAGATCTCCTTATTTTATTAAAAAAGCTGATTTTATTGCAGTGCATCATTTTCCTATTTTTTATACGCTTGATGTGTTAAGTAGGGCAAAAATTGGATCAACTCTTCTGATAAATAATCCTTTTAAAAAAGAAGCTTTATGGCATAACTTGCCAATTGAAGTTCAAAAACAAATTATTGATAAAAAGATTAAAGTTTATGCTGTAAATGCAAATACTTTAGCTCGTGATGTCGGTATGGGTCGTAGAACAAATACTATTATGCAGACTTGCTTTTTTAAAATATCTGGTGTGATTGATTTTGATTTGGCAATTAAATCAATTAAAGATGCGATTGTTAAAACTTATTCAAAAAAAGGAGAAGCAATTGTTGATATGAATTTTAAAGCTGTTGATGAAGCAGCAAATAATTTGTATCTTGTTGATATCCCAGATTGTGTTGATAATAATTCAATTCATATGCCAGATCCATTAAGAACAATTAATAATGAAAAATTGCCGGACTTTGTCAAAAATACTTTATCTGTTGTTGTTTCTGGTCATGGTGATAGTTTGCCAGTTTCTGCATTTACTCCAAATGGTAAATTTCCAACAGCAAAAACACGTTTTGAAAAACGTAAAGTTGCAACAGAAGTGCCTGTTTGGGTACCAGATGTTTGTATTCAATGTGGAAAATGTTCTTTTGTTTGCCCTCATGCTGCAATCAGAACAAAAGTTTTAACCGATGAACAATTAAAAAATGCTCCGGTTTCGTTTAAGCATGCTGTATATAAAGCAAAAGATTTAGGTGATGGTTTAAACTATGTTGTTCAAGTTTCTCCTCTTGATTGTACAGGTTGTGGTTTATGTGTTAAAGATTGTCCAGCACTTTCAAGAACAGAGGAAGGTAGAAAAGCAATTAATATGTCTCCAATTGATGAGGTTTTGGCATCTGAATCTGATAATTGGAATTTTTTTGAAACGATTCCTTATGTTGATAGAACAAAATTAAATCCAGCATTACCAAAGCATACACAATTGATGCAACCTTTATTTGAATTTTCTGGTGCATGTGCAGGTTGTGGTGAAACTCCATATATTAAATTAGTTACTCAATTGTTTGGTGATCGTATGGTTGTTGCCAATGCAACAGGTTGTTCATCTATTTATGGTGGTAACTTACCAACAACACCTTACAGTGTTAATCCAGATGGTATGGGACCTGCATGGGCGAATTCGTTATTCGAAGATAATGCTGAATTTGGTTATGGTATGCGTCTTGCTATTGATAAAAATACTGAAATAGCTTTGGATCTTTTAAAATCTAATGCAATTATTTTAGGTGATGACTTAGTAAATTCTATAATCAACAATCCACAGGTATCTGAGCAAGATATAATTTTACAGCGTGAGAATATTGCATCTCTTAAATCAAAAATATCTGAAAATTCAGATGATAATTTAAAGTTATTATATGCTTACTCTGATTACTTAGTTAAAAAATCAGTTTGGATGTTTGGTGGTGATGGTTGGGCATATGATATTGGCTATGGTGGGTTAGATCATGTTTTAAATATGGATCGTAATGTGAATATTCTTGTATTAGATACAGAGGTATATTCAAATACTGGTGGTCAACAATCAAAATCAACTCCATTCGGTGCGAGTGCTAAATTTGCGACATCGGGTAAAAAGTTAAAGAAAAAGGATCTTGGTTTAATTGCAGTTGCGGGTGGAAATGCTTATGTTGCTCGTATTTCTATCGGGGCAAATCCAGTGCAGGCGATCAAAGCAATTAGGGAAGCTGAAGCTTTTGATGGACCATCGTTAATTATTGCATATAGTCCTTGTATTTCTCATGGTTTTGATTTAAGTCAAGGGGAAAGGCATCATCAAAATGTTGTTAAATCGGGGTTATGGAATTTATTCAGATTTAATCCGAATTTGAAAGAAAATAAATTAATCCTTGATTCTGTTATTGCTGATAATCAAAGGGATTTATTAAAGGAATATTTACAATCTGAAAACAGATTTAATTCAATCCATAAAAATGATATTGATGATTTTGTTGATCAGAAATTACAGCAAATCAACGAATCTAATCTTTTATTGAACCAGTTTGCAAATACTAAAAAATAATAAAAAAGATCAGCATATTCTACCGAACTTGGAGGAAAAGGAAGAATATGCTGATAGATGATAATAAGAGTTATTTATAATAAATTATAAAAATATCTCATAAATGTTATTTATTTTTCCTAAAGATTATATTTAATTAACCATATTAGGATCATATAATTTTACTAATTCTGTTGCTGGAACATGTTCAATAAATTTCTCTATTGTATCTATTTTATCTTCTCCTATATACAAAGCATACTCATCACAGATTTCTATATTTGCATCTGATGTTCCTACTTCACCTTCATATCTACCATCGTTCCATACACAGGCTTTTCCACCCGCATATCTTCCATAATAATCTCCAGCGTAATCATCATAATCAGGCTGATCACACAATACAATCCTATGATCATGTTTTTTTATAACTGTTTTTACACATTTAATTGAAATTGGAGTCGTTCCATAAACTTTGTTTATACCAAAAATTGATAGAACACTTAAAAATATTAAATATATTGCTTTGTTTCTCATAACACTTCTCCTTGTTTAGTTTAATAAAAAAACCACTTCTAAAAGTGGTCGGAGAGGTCGAAAAATCATAATAACAAAAATGACTCTGTGGTTTTCAATTCATTTAGAATTTATTTTATGCCCACAGCTCCCCGACATAATCGGAGAGAATATTGTTGCTATATTTTGATTATCTTGGGGTACAAAACAGTACCTTATAAAAAATAGCAACTAACGGAGCTATTCTAACCCGTTGTTATTAAGAGGTTTTCGACACCCCAGATCTACCTTTATAAATCCGTTGTTGATTCTATACTTTATTTATTAATCTTCAAGAAAGATTTTATGTTTTGTTATCTTTTATTTAGTTTATTTAATATGTCTATTAATTCTGTTTTACGATTTATGACTTCTATCGCTTTGTTTTTATAAATTTGATTTAAAATTTCTGAATATGTTTTACAACTTTCTTTTACAAGTTTATGATTAATTCCATTTTGAATGTTTTTATTATTTGTACATGTTTGTAAGTATTTTATAGCTGTATCTTGACATTTTAAAACATCATCTTGTGTTATATTGATAATTGTTAAATATTTATCGGGATATTTTGATTGTATTAATTCATTTGTAATGTCAATTTGGTTTAGTAGGGATTTTGTAAAATCATTTTTTTGTAGTCTTCTGTTTTTCAATTTTTCTAAACTGT
>CAUTSU010000050.1:0-4131 GCA_963541105.1 uncultured Alphaproteobacteria bacterium | reverse complement strand
ATTGAAATGCCACTTTGTGTATTTTCTTTCATAAATTCATTTTTATTTTTTATAATAGGTGGAATTTGTGGTATGGGATATAATTTAGTTAAGAACTTCAAAATATTCAGATTAAATAGAAAAATAAAAAAATTATCAAACAAGGATATATTATGAGTTGGTTAAATAATCAGTCACGACCTAAAATAAAAACAAAAGCATCAGAAACAATAGATGTTCCCGATAATACATGGCAAACTTGTAAATCATGTGGAGCAATACTGTATCACAAAGAAGTTGAAAGTAATATGTTCGTTTGTAGAAAGTGCGGATATAATATGATTATGCCTGTAAACTCCAGATTTACTATGTTGTTTGATAATGGAAAATTTGAAAAGATAAAACTTACAGAAATTCCAGATGACCCATTAAACTTTGAGGATTTAAAAAAATATAAAAACAGACTTGCAGCAAGCAGAAAAGATACAAATGAAAGAGATGTTCTTTTATCAGCATTTGGAAAAATTGGAAATATTCCTGCGGTTGTTTCATGCTTTAATTTTAAATTTATGGGTGGATCAATGGGGGTTGCAGTCGGACAAGGCATAATAGAATCAATTGATTACGCAATAAAAAAGAATTGTGCATTTATAATATTACCAGCATCAGGTGGGGCAAGAATGCAAGAGGGAATATTATCATTAATGCAAATGGCAAGAACAACAGTTGGAGTTGATAAATTATCAAAAGCAAAACTCCCTTATATAGTTATTTTTACGAACCCTACATATGGTGGAGTTACGGCATCTTTTGCAATGCTTGGGGACATACATATCGCAGAAACAGGTGCAGAAATTGGCTTTGCAGGAAGACGTGTTGTTGAACAAACAATTAAACAACAATTACCTGATGATTTCCAAACATCAGAATATTTAAAAACCCACGGTATGATTGATGTTGTCGTTAAACGTGAAGATTTAAAAGAGACGTTATCAAAAATTTTAAAAATATTTGCAACAGCAAAACAATATAAATAAAGGACTTATAATGTTGTTATTAGAATTTGAATCTCATATTGCTAAAATAGAAATAGCTATTCAAGAAACTCAGCAAAAGATATCAGATTTAATAAGTAAAGGTAAAAAACCAACAAAAATACTTACAAATAAATTATCAAACTTACAGAATAGGTTACAATCAGAACTTAAAAAATTATATTCTAATTTATCTCCATGGGATAAGCAGATTGTTGCAAGACATCCAGATCGTCCACATACTATTGATTACATAGATACATTATTTCACGATTTCATAGAATTATCAGGAGATAGATATTTCGGAAATGATACAACAATAATCGGGGGAATTGGGTTTATAGGCGATATTCCAGCAGTTGTAATAGGACAAGAAAAAGGAAGATCCATTAAAGAAAAACAAAATAGGAATTTTGGTATGCCAAAACCAGAAGGGTACAGAAAAGCAACCAGATTGATGAATTTAGCATCTAAAATGTCTTTACCTGTTGTAACATTTATTGATACACCTGGGGCATATCCAGGTGCAGATGCAGAAGCAAGAGGACAAGCAGAAGCAATTGCAAGATCTATTCAAGCATGTTTACAAAATACATCGCCAATAGTATCAGTTGTAATAGGAGAAGGTGGATCAGGTGGTGCAATTGCACTTGCAGCAACCGACAGCATAATTATGCTTGAAAATTCTGTATATTCGACAATTTCCCCTGAGGGGTGTGCTGCAATTTTGTGGAAATCATCCGATGCAAAAGAAGTAGCAGCCAAGGCATTACGCATTACAGCGGATGATTTAAAAAAATTAAATATTATAGATATAATTATAAAAGAACCAATTGGTGGAGCTCACAGAGATACAAAAAAAACAATAGAATCTGTTGGAGATGCAATATACTCTGAACTTAAAAGATTAGGAGCAAAGAAAGACATACAAAAAGATAGAGAAAAAAGATTTTTAAATATGACAATTGACACATGTCTTAAAAAGAAGTAACAAACTATCTTAAAGAGTTTTGAAGGAGTTTTTTCCCTTTTTTCAAACTCTGATTAAAATATTTGACATTATTTTTATAACTTTTTTCTGTATTATACTCATTGGTGTAAACATTTTGAGATAGGTTATCGTTGACTGGTAGAGTCAGTGCAACATTACAAGGATTTTTTTTGGCAACAATATTATCCCATACAGTTTTTGTAACAAAACCGATACCAAAAGTAGCAAGACTTAGTCCTCCGGTAACCGGAGCAATTGCAGCACTTAACAATCCAGTTTTAGCAACTGACACAACGCTACCCTGCAAACGTAATTTTACATCTGGTTCTCCAATACTACCTGATACATTAACCATATCGGCAGCATTACCAGAAAATTGTACACCGCTTTTTGGAAATGTTAATAAACTAACATCTATCAATTCATGACCTAAATCAACCTTTCCATCAACGACAATATTTAATTTATTTGTTTCAATTGCAAACCCAAGTCCAGTTTCATAAACGCCATTATCAATGGTTCCATTTCCAACAGCACATTCAATATAAGCATCGTACTTATCATCACTTTTTGAAAAAATTCTCCATAAAGAAAATATAATATCATCGCCCTTCATATAACTTGATATTTCTTTTATATGAATTTTATCCATAGAATAAATTTTAAAACCACCATTAATATTTGACATCAACTCAGATAAATCAGTACCAATAGATTTTAAAAATATTTTTGCCTTCCCATTGCCACCATTTACAAAGTCTTCATACCCAGTATAATCAACTATTTCACCAATATTAATTGCATCGGCAGATAATGATAGACTTGCATCTAGCTGCATTTTATCATTAATATATCCAACGCCTGCAACTTTTACATTACCTTTTGCATAATTTAAAAAAATATCACTAGATATTATTTTATTATTAAGAAGTAACTTTGCTGTAATGTTATTAATTGGCATTTCTGGCATCGCTTTTAATTTAGCAACAGAAATATCAATATTAAAATTAACTTTACTTAAATAATCCAGAAATAATGGAATATCGCCGAAAACATTTACATCTCCGTTTGAATCATCAATATTTTCAACTGAATTATTTGTATAATTATCTGGACCATCAGTTCTCCAATTTGGCCAAAATATTTTTGGTAAATCGATTAAACTAGATTTTAAATCAGCATCAATAGAAAGATTTTTAAACAGAAAATCAATATTTCCACGAATATCAGAATTAGCAATTTTTAAATTAAAATCTTGTAGAGACATAAAATTGGTATTTCCAATAACATTGGTAGATAAATTAATCTTCCCAACATAAAAATCATCCTTTGTAAACATTTTTAAAATGTTACGAAAATTATCTGAAATAAATCTTGCTTTTCCAATATAAACAAAAGATTGATTTATATTTTTTAAAACAAGATTCCATTCAAAAATATTACCTAAACTACTTAATTTTATAATTATTGGAATATTATCAGTTTTATGTAACCAATACTTTAATGTTGGGGTTATAATAGATAGGTTTACACTATTATTTTGGTATACAAACTTTGAAGATAAATATAATTTACTATCATCTAAAATATGTTGAATAATCAGGTTGTTAACATTTATTGTTTCTTTGATTTTTCCAAACCTTAATTTTATTGATGTATTACGTATAACAATCTCTTTAATATTAAAGTGAAGATTATAAAATGAATTTACGAAATTTTTATTTTGTGAATCTGTATTAATTATTTTTTTAGAATTTAATTTATTTTTTGATACAAGTACTTGTGATAAATTTTTTTTAAAATTACCAATTCCAACATTATCACTTGAAATAATAGCAATATCCTTTAAATGAATTTTGGATATAATATTTTCACCATTTAACAAACTTATTAATGAAATTCTGGCTTTGATAGTACCTAATTTTATTTTATAAATAACTTTATCGATAATTATATTATCAACTATAATGTCATTTAATTCTATGGCTGGGTGTACTTTGAAAACCGACCATTTAATATCACCTTTAATTGATAAATTAATATCCAACTCTTGTTTTATGGAATTTTCAACAGATTTCTTAAAATCATTTGGATCAATTTGTTGTAAAAATAAATTTAATCCTATCA
>CAUTSU010000049.1:0-4142 GCA_963541105.1 uncultured Alphaproteobacteria bacterium | reverse complement strand
TGCAAGGAACGATAAAAATATATTTTTTTATGTGCATGTTTTTGTTTTCTTCGTCTGTGTTTGCAAATACTGAATCTGAGACAGAAGATGTCGTAAATGATATGCTTGTTATGAATAAGGCAAAGTTGCGTATATTAAACAAGCAGCTTGGTCGTGTTAATACTTCTACTCTTGATGTTGGTGATTCATATCAGCTAGATAATTTAAAAATAACTGTATATGCATGTTACAAAAGTAAAGAATATGATACTCCAGAAAATACAATATTTTTAACTGTTAAGTATATTGATACTCAGTATGAACAGAATAATTCAGATAATGAAATCACTATGTTTTCTGGGTGGATGTTTTCATCATCACCATCTTTATCTGCTATGGAACATCCAGTATACGATATATGGTTGTTGTCCTGTGAAAAATAAAAATAAATAAAAGGTTTAAAAATTGTTTAAGAGAAGAACAAAAGCAACATTTTTTGAAAAAGTAAAAGTTTTTTTAAGAACTTTTTATTCTATAAGAATGTACATGAGATATATTTTATTTAAGCTTTCAAGATCTGGAGATTCAGATCACAGAATAGCGTGTGGTTTGGCAAGTGGTATAGCAATATCAGTTACTCCATTTGTAGGGTTACATTTTACTTTATCAATGATAATTGCTTTTATCTTGCGTGGATCTCCTGTTGCTGCAGCAATTGGAACTGCTTTTGGAAATCCTATTACTTTTCCATTTATTTGGATAACTATTTATAAAACGGGTTTATTTTTTATGCCAAGTTTTAAAATGGTTGGTAATGTAAAGTTTGTTGAGTTTTTTATATCTGTGAAGGATACGATAGTATCTTTTGATATTGATAAATTTTTTGATAAAATATATCCTGTGTTCTTTCCTATGTTGATAGGCTCAATTCCATATTACTTAATAACGTTCTTATTATCATATTTTGTTATACGAAGTTTATTAAAAGAATATCGTCTTGCAAGACAACTTATTTTTGCAAAGAAATGTAAATGCGATTGTACCGTAAATAAATAATTTGGGGATTTAAGCGAATGAAATTTCTTAATTTAATTTTAGATAATAAAGTATTTAAAGAATGGTTACATGCTTTTTTGTATGCCCTTATTTTTGCAGTTGCTATAAGAACGCTTTTATATGAACCATTTCATATTCCATCTGGATCAATGAAACCTGGATTATTAGTTGGTGATTATTTATTTGTTGAAAAGTTTTCTTATGGATATTCAAGATACTCCTTACCGTTGTCACTTAATATAATTCCAAACAGACTTTTTTCATCAAAATTAGAACGTGGTGATGTTGCTGTATTTCGTAAACCAAAAGGAAATACAAAAATGGATTTTATTAAAAGAACAATAGGATTGCCTGGTGATAGAATTCAAATGAAAGCAGGTAGATTGTATATTAATGGCAAGATAGTGAAGAAAAAATTTATCTCTGATTATTATATTATAAATTTACCAAAGAATATTATATATAATGATAATCTATCTTTGTCTGGTTATGGACTGAAAAATATGTTTGTTAAAAAAAATAAATATTTATTTTTAGGTAATAAAAAACTTGATAAATCACAATTTGATATAAATTATTTAGATAATTTAAATTGTTTAATTTTTAGATGTGTAAGTAAATTTAAAAAATATATAGAAACATTGCCAAATGGAGTATCTTATGAGGTTTTGGAAATAAGTGAGATAGAAAATTTAGATGATACAATTGAATATGTCGTTCCTGAGAATCATTATTTTATGATGGGTGATAATAGAGATATGTCAGAAGATAGTAGAGTGTTATCTGAAGTTGGTTTTGTACCATTTAAAAATTTTATTGGTAAAGCAAAATTATTGTTCTTTTCTGTTAATGGAGCTGTGTCTAATTTTCCACTTCCTGTGGAATTTTACAGATGGGATAGGGTTATTCGTTTTAATAGAATAATGAAATTGATAAAGTAATCAATGATACTTGGTTATAAATTTAAAAATACTGATTTATTTGATCTTGCCATGACTCATTCAAGTATGGTCAAGGATAAGAAGTTATCAAATGAACGTTTAGAATTTTTAGGTGATAGGGTATTATCATTATGTTTATCAAAATATCTATTTAATGAATATCCATTTGATAATGAAGGGGATCTTGCAAAGCGTCATGCATCTTTTGCTTGTGCTGATACTTTGTACAACATTGCAAAAAATATATATCTTGATTATTCTATAAAAACATCATTTTCAATTGATCCAGATTCAAAACATGATAAAAATATATTGGCTGATGCAGTTGAAGCGTTGATAGGGGCTGTATTTTTGGATTCTAATTTTGATACGGTTTATAAATTTGTGATTGATTTATATGGAGGAATGTTATCTGATCTTCAAACTCCTCCACAAGATTTTAAAACCAAGTTACAAGAATTAACACAGTCAAAATATCATCAAACTCCAAATTACGAAATAATTTCTATAGAAGGTCCAGATCATTGTCCAAAATTTAATGTAAAAGTTACTATAAAATCTTTTGAAGCTTTCGGTTTTGGGGTAAGTAAAAAACTTGCAGAACAAAATGCTGCAAGTAATTTATTAAAAATTCTTAAATAAGAAGTAGCACACGATTCTATCATTTTTTTAAATCTGATATTGCTCCTGTTGCAAGTTTATCTGCAATTTCATTGAATTCATTTCCGTTATGCCCTTTTATCCAGTGCCAATTTATTTTGTGATTATTGCTATAAACTAAATCATCTAATATTTTCCACAAATCTTGATTTTTAACTTTTTTCCAATTGTTTGTTTTCCAATTTATAATCCATTTTGTTATTCCATCATGAACATATTTACTATCTGTGAATATATCGACTTCGCACGATTCTTTTAGTGTTTTTAATGATTCTATTACAGCAGTTAATTCCATTCTATTATTTGTTGTGTCATGGTAAGATCCGAAAATTTTTTTCACATGTTGCCCTGATATTAATATCGCACCCCATCCACCAACTCCAGGATTTCCAGAACACGCCCCATCAGTGTAAATTAGTACTTTCTTCATTTTTCATTTATAATTATTTTTACTTTGATACGAGCAAATCTTTTAAATTTATATCAAGCCATTTTTCAATTTTTGGTTGTAATTTTGATGCATAAAATGCTTTTGAAAATCTTTTTGATAGTACTTCTACTAATAATTTATACTCAGATATTGTTAAATTGATTTCAATTAAAGGCTCATCTTTATTACTTGAAGCATCAATATTATTAATATAATTCTGGTGTATTTCCATATTTGGAGTTAAATCAATTATTCCGGAAACTATATTATTATTCGAATATTTAAGCTCATTTTTTGTAAAGTCATTAAATGGATTTGGGATTATATTTGAATTATTAATACTCATCAAGTTATTATTAGTAACTTGTGAATCATCTAATAATAAAGGTTTTTTGATAACTGGAGATGAATAAGTTACAGTGTTATTTCGTACAACAGAATCAGAACTCATTTCTACATTATTATTTGAATGTCTTTCAGATAGCTTATTCTTAATACGCTCAAGAATAGCATCGACCTCCAAAGAATCATTGTGTTCAAAATCCATATTACTTTTTTTAAAACAATTATAAATTTTTAAAACAGATGATTAATAATAGTATTCATCCACACTCTTGCGAGAAACTCTTCTACGTTTCGATTTTCCACGCTGTTTTTTTGCTCTATT
Source organism: uncultured Alphaproteobacteria bacterium (assembly GCA_963541105.1). Lineage (GTDB taxonomy): Bacteria > Pseudomonadota > Alphaproteobacteria > Rs-D84 > CASDRH01 > CAUTVF01. The sequence goes on along the minus strand of CAUTSU010000049.1, from coordinate 409 downwards.
ATTACCTTGATCTAATTCATATCTAAACTTTACTAATAATCCACTGCTACTACCTTTTTTTAATTTATTAGATTGTCCATTGTATGATTCTTTTATATCCAACATTCCAAAATTAATATTTCTATATTCAATACCAACATACATACCTTTTTCAACTGGTGCTTCTATACCCCCCATAAATTGAAATCCTAATCCAGCACCGATATTAAGTGGTTGATTAGCATGGATAAAATCAACTTTTCCGCTTATATATCCAATTCCAGCACCTACATACGGTCTAAAACTGTCAACTTTCGCACTATAGTACATATTACCCATCAAAGAACTGATGGTCATCTTGTCACCAGAAAAATCAAAACTTAATGTTGTCTGATTCGCACCATGAACAATTTTGTAATCTGCACTTTTC